>DAOUPF010000044.1 GCA_030626265.1 Sulfurovum sp. | reverse complement strand
CTCACTAAAAGAGATGAGAATTTATATAGCCAAACAAATTAGGGCCTATAAATTTGATTTAGCTATGTATAATAGATTTGTGACAGATGAACGAGTCTTTCAAAACTTATCAACTATTTATCATAATGAGCCAAATAACAAACATGCCAAGTTTGCACTAAGACGCTATTGGCAGATAAAGGGTGATCATGAAAAGGCTGAATTTTATTGGTCTAGTGAACTTGAGAATAGCTATTTTAAAGAGATAGATGAATTGTTTCAAGATAATAAGGTAAGTCCTTAATCTTTTAACACAACAATTATTTACTTATAGGTGTAATCTATATCAATTTGATCCTTATAAATATGTTTTATATACATAAAATTTTGTTATCATTATACAGAATGAAAAAATTTATAAAGGGTGTTATTGAGTATGGAACATTGGGAAAAGAAAGCAAATGGATGGGTATTTATCTCTCATTCATCAGAAGATTATCAAGAGGTTAAAAGTATACGAAACTATTTAGAAAGGCAAGGATTTTCTGCCTTAATGTTTTATCTGAAGGCATTAGAAGATCCTGAGAACAAAGCTTTAACAGAAAAGTTAATTAACTGGGAAATTGAAGCACGAAATATTTTTGTATTGTGCGATAGTCAAGGTGCAAAAGATTCTGATTGGGTACAAAAAGAAATAGATTATGTAAAAAAACTTCCTGGAAAAATTTATGAAGAAATTGATATGAAAAATATCAAATATAATCATTATAGAAAATATAAGGAATTAAGTAAGCTTAAAAATTTGATTAAGAGTAGTAGTTTATTCTTTTCATATGCAGAAAAAGACAAAAAACAAGTTGATGAAATCTTTAGTTATTTAAATGAAAATGGTTTTCGAGTATTTTCGGATAATCACGATATTGAGCAAGAAAATGATATTGAGAAAACAAAGGGTGCTATTGAAGAAACCATAGGAAAAGGTGCTGTTTTAATATTTCTAAGTGAAAATGTTCTTAACTCTCATTTGTTTTGGGGTCAAAAGGAAATAGCTTTAGATTCCAATGCTTTTATAATTCCTATTCTCTTAGATAATGTTAGCTTAGGTAATTTTTCTGCATTTGCCGACTTTGAAGATAGTAAGTATATAGATGTTAAAGCTGGCTTTAATGATGAGGAAAAAAATAAATTGATTAACTTAATAAAAGAAGGAAGAAAATGAAACATAAAATATTTGTGAGTTACCATCATAAAAATGATCAGTATTATAGAAATAAATTTGAAGAAATTTTTTCAGAGTACTATGATATCTTCATATCACAATCTGTACAAGATAAAGATATTGATGATGGTCTATCTGATCAAGAGATTAGAAAGATTATAAGAGATCAATATTTAAAAAAATCTACGGTCACCATTTTACTTGTTGGTACAGAAACAAAAAATAGAAAACATGTCGACTGGGAACTGTATTCAAGTATGTACAATGGAAGTGTAAATAAACAGTCAGGGATACTTGTTATTAAATTACCAAGTACCAATTGTACGGCTTGTACAATAGCACATGGAGAAGAAATAAAAAATAAATTGTACTCACATATAATATCCTGGACTACGGTCAAAACTAGACTAGAATATGAAAAGAAGTATCCCTACATGCCTTCAAGAATTATTGATAATTTATTAAAGTCAGATGCCAAAATCTCTGTTGTGAACTGGGATGATATAGTTGATAAACCTGAAGAACTACAATTATTAATCCATTTAACATATAGAGGTAAAGATACATGTAGTTATGACATGAAGAGAGAAATGAGAAGAAATAATTCATAGGATGATAAGTTGAATAAAGACATATTCATATCCCACGCAAGTGAAGATAAAGAAGCAATCGTAGAGCCATTAGTGCAAATATTAGAACAAAATGATATTTCTTGTTGGTATGACAAACATGAGATAGGTTGGGGAGATAGTATTGCTGGAAAGATAAATGAGGGGTTGGATACTTCTAAGTATGTTGTCTTTATTCTCTCTCATATCTTCTTAGCTAAAGAGTGGACTAAAATAGAATTAGATTCTACATTAAGTATGCAAATATCAAGTGGAGAGAAAAAGGTTTTACCCATTATTGTAGGAGATATTAAACTCTCCGAGTTACCTCCTTTATTACGAGATAAAAAATATATTGAATGGAGTCATCAACAGGAGATAGTCGATGCATTAAAAACTATTTTAGGAAAAGATATAAGTAATCCAACTACTAGAGAAAATACCTTTTCAATCCCAATGCCAAAGAAAAGAATTACACAGTTGGATAAAGATAGATTTTCAAAAGAGATATATCAAGGTATAATAAAGTATTTTGAAGATGGGTTAAAGCAACTAAAAAAGCATGATACTACAATAGAAACAGATATGACAAAGGTCAATGAATTAAAGTTTGTAGCGACAATATATATAGATGGAGAGAAAGAAAACCAATGTAAAATATGGATGGGTGGTGTGTTTGGTTCTTCAGGGATCTCTTATGCAACAGGTAATAGCTATATGGATATCAGCAATGATAATTCCTTTAATGATTGGCTGACACTAGAAGAGGATGAAGAGGGGCTTTATATGAAAGGTTCAGCGATGAATGTTATGTTGAATCAAAAAGAAAAACTGCGAAATGAAAGAGACGCAGGAGAGTACTTTTGGAAATCCTTTATACAGTTTCTTGAAAGATAAGTGATGAGAGCCAAAACACTAACAGAGCTAATATCTCTCTTTAAACCCGAACATCACTTAGACCATACAGACCACCATTTCTTTGTCAATATATTTGGTAAAGAACTTACTATATTTGCCAATGAAATAGCACATGCTTCTCCAAGTCAAACTTTTTTTGTAACAGGGCAAAGTGGCAATGGGAAGACTACAATGCTTAGAAATTTACAAAATGAGTATCCTACACTATTGGCTGATAAGTTTCATTTTCTTTATTTGGAGGGGCTAGATTTACTTGATATCAAAGAAGGGTTTGATATAAAAGACGTGATGTTACGTATCGCTAAAAGTTTAGTACCCAACAAAACTCTGACCAAAGAGTCTCTAGATATAGCTACACTCAATGAGATAATAGAACAATACGAAAGAGAAGTACTAAAAGAAGAGAAAAAACTGGTTTTGGTCATTGATGACTTTGAGAAGATAGTCGTAGCCGAAGTCAATGAAAAAGATGATAAAATGTACCAATTTCTCTTTAGAGATATACCGTCTTTGAACCATTTACAATGTATCAAACTTATATTTCATAGAAATATCATTATGTTAACCAATGTGTTAAGTTACTTTCTTTCTTGTAGTTATGGCATTAGTGGAGTTGTAGTAGTTGGAGGGTTTGTAGCAGAGTTTGGTGGTGGTGGAATTGTTGGGTTGCTCTGCTTTTATTCATGGGTTATTTAATCTTAATCCTTTTACTCTATTTTTGGCTTTTGGCTTTTGGGTTGTCACCAGACTATAGAGGTTAAGGTTGAATTTAAATTTAGGGATTTTAGCTTCACCAGTAAGGCCATATTGTACCTAGTGCCTTATTATATTTTGATGTTTTTAAGATAGGATAAAAGGTACACAAGAGTCTGAAAATGGTATATAACTCACCCTCTTCATATTTGCCAGAGGAATTGTAAAACTTTGAAACTCCAGTTGAACTAATTATTATCTTTCCGCAGTAAGATATTTACTCTATATTATTTATCTGTTTTAAAGCAGTATCCTAATGGGTAAGTACCCATAGGAGTAGTAATATACTGCTGCTGGACTCTCCACTCACGTCCTAGGTGTATGTTTTCTTGAAGGTTTACATTTTGGTAATCTATACTCCATGCATAGGTGAAGTCATACTTTTCATATCTTTGTAGGGTTGAGTAGGTACGGTTTACTTGGACTGGTATGCCACCTACTTGGAGGTTGAAGTCTGTGACTGTGAAGGAGAAGTTTCCTTGGGCGTTTGCTTGTTTGTTGAATGGGGTTGGTATATTGGCTACAAGCTGTAGTGAGTAGAGGAGCAGAAGCCACAGAGACAGTATGCGTAGGCTCATGGGTTTTTTCCTCTTTTTGTTGGGTATTATTTTAGCTTATTGTTTATTTGATGTGGGTTGTGTAGCATTAGCATCACCCGACCCCTTTTTTTACCTCTAGCATCATAAGTATTTCTACTTGTGTTTCCTAGCTCATCTGTGCTTGTGACCAGACGGTTAAAGGCATCATAGGTATTAGAGCTTGTGGTCACTGTGCCGCTTGGTAGGGTTTTGGTGGTGGCGAGTATATTAGAGCTACTATCATAAATATGTTCTATGGTTGTACCGTTTGGTTGTGTCTCTTTCTCTATGTTACCTTTAGACCTAGACTGCAATGCAGTACCAAACTCATCATAGCTAAACCGAGTTGGTTGGTGGTATTCATTTATACTGCTTACTGTATTGTGATGGTGGTCATAGGTGTAAGTGGTTGTTGCCCCATTGGCAGTAGTCATTGAGGTAGGAGCATTGTATTCATCATATACTATAGTCATAGCATTACCATTTTTATCAGTTATACTCTCTGGTGAGTTTTTATCATTATAGCTAGTGACTTCTGTATTGCCCAATGCATCTGTTGTATTTATTAGATTACCATGGCTATCATACTCATTGGTTATAGTATTGCCCTCTGGGTCTGTGATAGTGAGTTCATTGCCTTTATCATCATAAGTTCTTTCTGTAGTCTCACCTAGTGGATTGGTTTGGCTGAGTACATTCCCTTCTTCATCATAAACGAATATACTTATGCGTCCTAGCTTGTCTTTTACTATCTCTTCTTTGCCATCTATGTTATGGGTGAACTCCACTGTGTTGCCATCGGGGTCTATGGTTTGCATGAGTCTTCCGCTCTCATCGTAGATGTTTTTAGTCAGTCTTAGTCCGCTTGGGTCATAGTACTCTTCTAGTAAGTGTCCTACTTGGTAGCGGTACTCTGTCTTTTGTCCCATTTGATCTATGACATAGTCTAGGTCATCGTTTTGGTTATAATGGTAGGTGACTGTTTTGCCTGCTAGGTCTGTGATGGAGGTGATACGGTTTTGGCTATCTCGTTCAAAGCTTAGTGATTCTCCTCTGCTACTTACTATGCCATCATTGTTGTATGTTAGGGTGTCTCCTCTGATATCAATAATATTACGAATACCAAAGTCTTGGTCTATCTCATACACCATGCCATTTGGCAAGCTGAGGCGATACCACTTTGGGTTATATAGCTCTAGTGTTCTTGAGTTAAATAGTTCTCCACGGTTATTTACCATAACTGCATCTGAGGAAGCCATAATCACTTCTAATCTAGCCTCTGTACCATTTAGAGGTAATAGTATAGGTGCATCATAGAAGCTACCTACAAAGTAGTGTCCACACTCACGAGAGAATTTAAATTCAAAACTCTCAGTAGTGCCATCAGGTAGAGCGATATTTACTATATGTTGTTTATCTGTTTTAAAGCATGACCCTATGAGTACATCTGGAGTTACTTTCCAACCTTTTCCTGGGTGGATACTCTCCTCTAGCTTGACATTTTGATAGTCTATACTCCATGCATAGGTAAAGTCATACTTTTCAAATCTCTGTAGTGTAGAGTAGGTTCGGTTGACTTGGACTGGTATGCCTCCTACTGCTAGGTTGAAGTCTGTTATGGTGAAGGAGAAGGCTCCTTGGGCGTTTGCTTGTTTGTTGAATGGTGTTGGGATATTGGCAACAAGTTGGAGTGAGTAGAGGAGCAGAAGCCACAGAGACAGTATGCGTAGGCTCATGGGCTTTCTCCTCTTTTTGTTGGGTATTATTTTAGCTTATTGTTTATTTGATGTGGATTGTGGTAGTGGGTTGTGTCCTGACCCTAAGGGTTTAGAGAATAGTTTGTATTTTACTATTAGCTCTCATGTCGTCCATAAAGAAAGTGAAGATAGCTATGGCTTGTGAGGTGAAATCTGCTACTTTTTTACCAATGTGTAGAAAATGTTAGAGGTTTTTACTTAGCTATTTTATATCTGATAGAAAAATGACTAAAATTCTTTGAAAATTAGTCATTTTTTGATGGGGTTGTCTATTGGGACGGTGGGACATGACAGCAGGACATCAATGTTTTTATGGGTTATTTCGATTTGTGCAATTCTTTTCTGATATTATCAATTTTGTATTTTTAGATTTAAAATAATAAATAATTTTTTTATTTAACTCTTCTGAATTATTATGATACAAACTCTCTTCAAATAAAAATTCACCATTTGCCCAAGGTAAAAATAAATATTTATTGTTTAATGTTGCATCTTTGTTTATCACATAAGCTTGATATTCTGATTCAAATTTATCTGGAATGGTAGATATTGTTTTTTTTGTAAATATATCATCACTAGAAAATGTATCAACATCAATAATTTTAATTGGTAGGTTTGAAGGTTCACAATCAAGACCTTGATATATACAAACTTGATTATTATCTCCTGCTAGTGTAATAAAATCACCTTTTCTAAAACCACCTGTTATCGTACACCCAACAAGACCAATAGGTGCATATAGCCACATTGATGGTAGAACTTTATGATTATTTTTCTCAAAAATATTTTTTAATAAAATAGCCCTTTCTTTATCTACTGTAAGTCTCCTGCTAACAAGAGTATTTGTACCCCACAAATAATCTTTTAACTCTCTACTACTTTGTATATACCTAAACAGATATTCACCTTTATTATTTCTCCCGTAAATAATATATTTAATGTGTTTTATCGGTACTTTAGTACCATTCCATAAAAATATCTGCTGACTCATGTCTATATCAAAAGAAGACTTCATAGCTTTACTATCGGAGAATATTACTTTTAAATACTTCTTTAATGTGCTAGATGCCATTGCAATAAAGCCCAATATTACACCTAAAAAATCAGTTATATATTTCATGCGACACCTTTTAAATTGACGGTACAGTTAACATTATTCTTACGCCACTAAGCCAAGCACGATATGACCATGTCCAGCAACTAGAGAATAATAAATGATAATTTTTATTTTTCTTAATTTCATAATTTTCTCTTTCCCAAACTACAAATTGTAATGGTGATAACTTAACAAAACTAGTGTTTGTCCATTCATGGCTCTTTATGTTGGTTTTATTAATACCACCTGGAGTAATTCCAAGATTAAATGCTTTATCAGGATTGTCGCATTCTACATCATATCTAAATCCGCTACCTGTCCATTCTATTTCTGATGCATTAATGTACATATGCTGTATTGTTTCCCTAAATCTACTTGACTCATCTAAGAATATACTTGTTTTTCTACTAATATCATACATTTTATTTGCTCTAAATTGGAATAAAATGCCAGAGGCAACCCCAATTTTAACAAGTGATACAGAAGACAAGCCTCCCATTAAATTCATAGCTCCAAGTTGCTGAGTAAGCAACATATGCCCACTAGGGTCAGTATACATCACAGGGTTTGAACCCGTATATAAATAATGATTCTGACTTATAGGACTATCAGCAACCCCATCATAACTATCCCTATTCAAAAACCTACCAGAGTTCGGAGAGTAATACCTAGCCCTCAAATAATAATCCTCTGTCTCAGAGTCTAGCTGCTCCCCAGTAAACAAGAAGCCATTACTTGCATTACCATCATGCGAGGAGAGTTCTCCGTAAGGTGTATAAACATAAGAGTCTGTCAAACTCTCTGAACTATCTACAAGCCCGCGAGTAGAACCAAGAGCATCAGTCAAGAAGCTATGCGTACCATCACTCAGCAAATCATTCCCATAAGTATATTCTACAGTCGTACCATCTTCCTTGCTCTCAGTGATAACTTGAGCATAAGCAGTATTAGCATCTATCAGATAGGTTGTCGTATCTCCATTGACTATCTTAGCTACTCTATTGTCATTTGCATCATACGAGTATGCAATTGTATCTGTAGGCGTTATAGTTTTAACGAGTCTGTTTTTATCATCATACGCATATGTTGTACTATCTTTTTGTATCAGATTACCATTAGCATCGTAGCTAAAGCTTACGGTTCCTTGAGAGGTGAGTTGGTCATTGTCATTGTACGCATAGCTTGTGTCTATGCCATCTATGGTTTTAGTAAGCATATTACCCACCACATCATAGGTAAATGTAGTAGTGGTATTATTCCCATTAGGGTCATTGCTTATAGTTTCTTGTGCGAGTTGATGTACTGTGTTATAAGTATAGTCAATCGTTCTACCTG
>DAOUPF010000465.1 GCA_030626265.1 Sulfurovum sp. | reverse complement strand
TGGCTTCGGTAGTCACATCTCTCTTTGCTGGGCCGGTTCCACCTGTAGTGACTATCAGATCACAATTCTTCTCATCTGAGAGCTCTATTATAGCAGCCTCTATAACACTCTGCTCATCAGGAATACACATATACTCATACTCACATTCATTGAGCAAGTATTCTTTCATAGTATCCATGATAGCTACACCAGATATATCTTCATATATACCTTGGCTTGCTCTATCACTCGCAGTTATCACACCTATTTTTATCTTATCCATATTTTAGCCTTTACTATAGTATATTACGCAAGACAATAGCATAATGCATTACAAAAAGATTTAGAAAAAATATTAGCATTGATGAAGCACGAGATATCATATGCTCTAGCTTGGTTCTTTCTGTATTGTTAGTTTTGTATGCTATTACAAAATGTATAATAGTCACGATAGTCAGGATAACAACTAGTATAAACTTCTTTGTTACTGCATCAGATATAGCAATAGAGCCATCAGCAAATAGCTGTGAAAATAGAGAATAATCAACCCCTAGTACCGTACCAGTAGCCAATAAAACTATAAGAGCCCCTACCTCAAACCATCCAAATATAGGTCCAACATGAGGGTAAACCTGCTTCTGGGCTTTTTTATCACGAAGAGTGATTCCTAAAGCAAACATAAAGACTGACCCACCTATCCATGAGATAGCTGCTATGAGGTGTAGATGAAACATCCATGCTTCCATAATCCCACCCTCCTTAACTATCTAATTTTAATACGGCCATAAATGCCTCTTGTGGTACTTGGACTTTTCCGATAGACTTCATTCGTTTTTTACCTGCTTTTTGCTTCTCTAGAAGCTTTCTTTTCCTTGTGATATCACCACCGTAACATTTGGCAGTAACATTTTTGCCCATAGATTTAACATTTGACCTAGCTATTACATTGTTACCAATACTCGCTTGAATCGCCACTTCAAATAGCTGTCTAGGGATGAGCTCTTTTAGTTGACCTACAAATGCCAACCCTCTATTTCTAGCTTTCTCTTCTGGGACGATGATAGATAGAGAATCTACTACCTCACCAGCCACTCTAATATCTAGTTTGACTAGATTTCCAGGTCTAAATCCTATAGGATCATAATCAAAACTAGCATAACCTTTTGTGATACTCTTTAGCTTGTCGTAAAAGTCCATAACTATCTCATTCATAGGTATATCATACTCTAGTAGCACTCTAGTCTCACTCAAGTAGTCCATCTTTATC
>DAOUPF010000228.1 GCA_030626265.1 Sulfurovum sp. | reverse complement strand
GTTCTATTATTTCACACTCTTTTCTTTGTGAAAATGCTCTCATAAGATTCTCTACATCTCTTGCTAGTTCTCCGCTTAGAACTTTATATCTGTATTTTGGAACCCATACTATATGGTATTGGCAATGCCATATACTTTATCATCCAAATGAACAATGGAGTATGGATTTTATGTCAGATACACTCTTTGGAGGAAGAAGATACCGTATCCTCAATATTATGGATGAATTTAATCATGAACTTATAGAGTTTGAGGTTAATACTTCTTTCTTATTTATTTGATACTTTAAATGAAGTAAGGGACGCAGCAAAAGAATGGATTGATGATTATAACTACAACAGACCACATCAGTTTTTAGACAAGTTAAGTCCTATTGAATATTTAGAAAAGTACAATCCAGAACAGGGTTATTCTGCTTAGACTGGTTTAGTTTATGGGGAGGCTTACAAATTTGTTTAATACAAAGGAGACAAAATGATATATCCATTCATGCAACCAACCCAAAATAAGCTTTCCTCAGAGATCAATGCATCTATCAGAGGGGCAGGCATAGACCTACAATTAGCCAATGTACCAAATATGGCTGAGATTATGTATCGAACGCTTCTGTTCAATAGAACTCTTCCTTGGAGAGAGAGTAAACATGTATTTTTAGCACAAACTCCACAGGAGCTTTTAGAGATATACCGATTACGCAGTACTGTATTTGGGCAATTAACTTATGGCAAGGATATTCCAGGTGATATCAAAGGATTGAACTTTGACAGCCTTGATGAGTGCTCTGCAATACTGTATACGAAGAGTGAAGGCATGATCACCAGTACATGCAGAGTGATCTTTGATAGTGATATGCATTTGCCTATTGAAAAAACCTACTCATTTGAGACCATGAAAGAGCAGGGAAAGCAGATAGCAGAACTCTCAAGACTTGCTAGGCTCAATACCGATAGAGCATTGAATCAGGATTTCAAGTATCTTGTTTTGGGTGCTTACCATACCATGATAGATAATGGTATGGATGTTTTGGTTTCTACGATGATACCAGAACACTATAGCTTTTATCGAAACTTTGGGGGCTTTAATATAGAGAAAGAATTAGATAGCTATATTGGAATGAATAGACCCTTTCTGATCACTGCATGGGAGGTTTCAGAGATATCCTCCTACTTCAAGCGACTTTATCTAGGAATCAAAAAGTCTGATCTGACACCCAAAGGTGGAAACCGTCTCGATTAGCTTGCAATTTAGCTTTTTATGAAGGCGGTATATCAGCGTTCTTAGTGAACTAAGGGCGATATATTTTCCTTGCCAGATAGTATCTTCTAAGATTTTAAAGGCCACTACATCTCCTTTGGCTTGGATAAGGCATGAGACTAGCCTCCTCTCCTTTGGACCTAGGTAGATGGGCTCATCATCATAAAAGAGTTTCCGATCATAAGGATGGTACCTGAACCCATATCCTATCTCTATCAACTGATAGTTTTGAGTACTTTGCAGGGATGCTTTATGTAGGGACAGAAGGATCGCAGATTGGAGTTCTTCTCTGCGAAAGGGCTTGAGTAGATAGGATGCAGGAGCAGTGAGTATCGCTTCTTGCATGATTAGATTATCTGTGACAGAGGTGAGGAAAATAATAGGAACAGGTTGTATGTCATTGAGGGATTTAGCGATCTCTATACCGTTCTTGCTCTCAGAGAGCATGATATCCATAAGGATCAGATCAGGGTTGCTCTCCTGAATGCCATGCAGGGCATCATCATAGTTATTTGTGAGACAGCCATAAAAGGCATATGGATGTCTTTGAAAAACCTATTTTTTTGCAGATTCATCCTCTAGTTCCCCTTATAGCGATTTTCTTATGCTACTTTTAGATATAATATCTGCTATTTTATCATGTTTTCTCATTAATGAGAATACTTAAAGGTTTATTTTGAGCGAAAATATTATTGGCTACTTGGATGAAAGTGGCAATATAATAGATATACAGAGTGCAGGGGAGTCCTGTGAAGCAATGGCTATAGAGTATGACAATAGTGCAAATGCGCTAGAGATTATCCGTCACTCGACAGCACACCTCATGGCACAAGCGATTACCCAGCTTTATCCAAATGCACAGTTCTTTGTAGGGCCTGTGGTAGATGAGGGGTTCTACTATGACTTTAGAGTAGATGAGAAGATTGGTGAAGATGATCTAAAAACCATCGAAAAAACCATGAAAATTCTCATCAAAAAGAAGTACAAGATAGAGAAGTATGAGATGAGTAAAGCAGAAGCTCTAGAGAAGTACGCAGATGATGACCTCAAAACTGCGGTACTCTCTCGTATACCTGATGAGGTAGTATCTATCTACAAACAGGGTGATTTTGAAGATCTTTGTCGTGGTCCTCATGTTCCAGCATTGAGATTTCTCCACAACTTCAAGCTGACTCGTGTAGCAGGTGCATACCTAGGAGGAGATGAAAACGCTGAGATGCTAACTCGAATTTACGGTATAGCATTTGCAGATAAAGAATCACTAAAGTCACATATGCTCATGCTACAAGAGGCAAAAAAGCGAGACCATAGAAAGCTCGGAGCTGATATGGAGCTATTTATGTTCAGCGAAGATGCTGGAGCTGGCTTGCCATTTTGGATGCCAAAAGGTGCAAGACTCAGAGCTAAATTAGAAGATATACTACATGTATCACACCGTGAGAGAGGCTACCAACCAGTACGAGGTCCAGAGATGCTCAAGTCTGATATGTGGCATACCTCTGGTCACTATGCCTGTTATGGTGAAAATATGTACTTGACTGTTATAGATGATCAAGAGTATGGTATCAAACCAATGAACTGCATAGGACACATAGAGGTGTTTAAACAGTCTGGCAAGAGCTACCGAGATTTACCCTTGAAGTATTATGAGTATGGTGTAGTACATCGTCATGAGAAATCAGGAGTACTTCATGGACTATTGCGTGTACGAGAGTTTACGCAGGATGATGCACATATCTTCTGTACGCCAGATCAGATAAAGCAAGAGGTTCTAGAGGTTGTAGAATTCGTAGATAGTGTTATGAAAAAGTTTGGTTTTGAGTATACTATGGAAGTAGCTACCAAGCCAGAGAAAGCTATCGGAGATGATGATGTATGGGAGCTAGCAACCCAAGGACTAAAAGATGCCTTGAGTGATAATGACCTACCATTTACTATCGATGAGGGTGGTGGTGCATTCTATGGGCCAAAAATAGATGTAAAAATCACAGATGCTCTAGGGCGAAAATGGCAGTGTAGTACAATCCAAGTAGATTTCAACCTACCAGATCGTTTCAATGTGGAGTATGTAGCAGAGGACAATAGTAGAAAGCAGCCAGTGATGATACACCGTGCGATACT
>DAOUPF010000438.1 GCA_030626265.1 Sulfurovum sp. | reverse complement strand
CTTATGCTAACATGGCTAACATGACAGACCCAACTATATCAGCACACCAGTCAGCGGCAGGCAACTCAATAACTCAAGCGGGTGTATCAGCACAAAATGCGGCTATGTATGGCGAATCTGCGGCAGGCTATATGGGTGCATCAGGCTCTATGTTTGGCTCAGCTATGAAGCTAGGCATTGAAGCATACGGGGAGTAGACTATGGCAACTATAACAGCCGCTGGTCAGATAACCAGTAAGAATAATGAAGCAGATAGTGAGTTACTAAAGGAGTGTAGAGATGCTTATAAGATATCAGAGAATAACTATAAGAACTCTATTCAAGAGGGTAAAGAGACTATAGACTTATACCATAATAGACAGTATACAGCAGAGCAACTAACTAAGTTGGCTTCTAATGGTCAACCAGCAGAGACGTTCAACATTATTAAAATGTTCGCTAATGCTATGATAGGTTATATGGATACAGTAGTAACACAAGCTAATATAGAACCTAGATATATGAGTTCTGCGGCTACAGCTTTACTACTAAATGATATTGTTGAGTTTACCTTTGATACTAATGACTTTGATGCTGTGAATAAGCGTATCAAACTAGATGGTATATTGACTGGATTAATGGTCTGTTATGAAGAGGTGATACCTACTGGTGAGTCAGACCAATATGGTAGACCTATTAATGAGATTAAAATTAGTCATATACCTAGTTGGCAGTGTCGTATTGACCCTATGAGTTCACTAGATAACTATGAAGATGCAAAGTACTTTAATACATTCAAGTGGATACGTGAGGAGGAGATAGAGAGGCTATTCGGTAAGGCTAAGGTAGAAGAGTTATCAGAGTATGATAATTTCTTAGATGGAGACCCAGAAGCAGACTATGAGAGAGAGCATATAGGAGGTCGTGAGAATGGTAGATATAGACAGCATGACAACTACCTAACAGTCAAGACTATTATAAAGCATAAGGGTAAGGTATGGAGTGTTATATGGAGTGACGAGGTTATACTAGAGAAAGTAGACATCTCCAATAATGATGTATGGTGTCCATATAGAGTTACCAAGATGAGTATGTCAGATAAAGCTGAGTATTATGGTCCTCTAAGAGACATCACAGAGACCCAGAAAGCTATTAATCAAGCACTATTACAGATACAACTACTAGTCAACACTAGTAAGGCTTATGTAGAGGATAATGCAGTAGATAATATGGAGGAGTTCAGAGAACTATTCAATAGAGTCAATGCTATTATACCAGTAATAGACCTTCAAGGTATTAGAGTAGAGGATATGTCAAGAGATATAGCTAGTCAGTATAGCATCATAGATCAGGCTCTCATTAGAGTTAAGTCTGTGTTAGGTATAAATGACTCATTCTTAGGTCAATCGTTTGCATCTGATTCTGGTCGTAAAGTAGCTATGCAGACCCAATCGTCTGCTAGTCAACTTACAATGGTAACTAGTAGAGTACAGTATATGT
>DAOUPF010000323.1 GCA_030626265.1 Sulfurovum sp. | reverse complement strand
GTATGGTATTAGTGAAAAGCAGTTTAGAGGACTCTATAAAGAGGCTAACAGAAGAGATGGAAACACAGGTTCACTTCTTATTCAGTTACTTGAGCAGAGACTTGATAATGTAGTTTACCGTATGGGTTTTGCAACGACAAGAGCATTTGCAAGACAACTAGTAAACCATGGTCATCTAATGGTAAATGGAAACAGAGTTGATATCCCTTCATACCGTGTAAAAGCAGGTGACAAAGTAGAAGTTCGTGAAAAAAGTAAGAGTAATGTACAAATAGTAAGAGCAATTGAACTGACCAATCAAACAGGTATAGTTGAATGGGTAGATGTAGAAAAAGAGAAATTTTTCGGACTATTCACGCGTATACCAGAGAGAGATGAGGTATCGATTCCAGTAGAAGAGCGTTTGATTGTCGAACTTTACTCGAAATAATTTATAAAGCAAAGGGCTAGCACATGAAAAAAATAAAAGTCGCGCCATTTTTGCCTACAGAGGTAGAGGTTAACGAACTTAGTGATACTAGAGCAGAGGTTATAGCTTATCCTTTCGAGGATGGTTATGCTGTTACTCTGGCTCACCCACTAAGAAGATTGATACTTGGTAGTTCTATAGGATATGCTCCTATATCACTAAAGATTGAAGGAGCTGCACATGAGTTTGACTCAGTGCGAGGCATGCATGAAGATGTTGCTGTCTTTATCATCAATCTAAAGAGTATTCGATTTAAGATAAAAGAAGATATCGATAGAGCAACGGTAAGTTATAGCTTCAAAGGACCTAGAGAGGTTATTGCAGAAGATTTGAACAATGATCAAATTGAAGTAATCAATGGTGAAGTACTATTGGCAACGCTAAATGAAGATGCTGAGCTTAACTTTACTATAGAAGTAGCTAAAGGTATTGGATATGTACCTAGTGAAAGTCTTAGAGATGATGTTTGTACTGAATCTATTGCACTAGATGCATTTTTTACACCAGTAAGAAAAGCAAACTATAAGATAGAGAATGTTCTAGTAGAGGACAATCCTAACTATGAGAAGATTATTTTTGATATTGAGACTGATGGACAGATAGCACCAGTCGAGGCATTTACAAATGCACTAGAGATTATGAGCAAACAGCTTTCAGTCTTTAATGGTGTGTTGGATATTGATCTTGATAGTGCTCCTGTGAGAAAATCATCAGGCAATAGCGAACTAAAACCATATTTGGTAGGGGTTGACGCTTTAGGGCTTAGTGCCAGAAGTTTCAACTCTCTTGATAGAGCGGGGATTAAATATTTAGGTGAGTTGGTATTGATGAGTAGTAATGAACTTAAAAATATCAAAAACCTTGGTAAGAAATCACTAGATGAGATACAAGAGTGTATGACAGAGCATGGCTTCGGAAAAGATTCTGAGCTTGATGATGGTCTGCGTTCAAACCTTGTTAAAAAATTAGAACAACTAAAAGCATAAAGGAATACCATGAGACATAAACATGGATATCGTAAACTGGGAAGAACTTCTCAGCATAGAGCAGCATTACTTAAAAATCTTGCTATCTCTATGACAGAGCACGGAAAAATGGAGACAACTTTGCCTAAGGCAAAAGAGCTTAGAAGTTATTATGAAAAACTTATTAGTAAAGCTGCGTCAGGAGACTTCAATGCACATAGAGCTATCTTTGCGATGCTACAATGTAAAGCTTCTACAAATAAGCTTGTAAATGAGATTGCACCTAAATATGCAGATAGAGATGGTGGTTACACTCGTATCATCAAAACTCGTATCCGTAGAGGTGATGCAACACCAATGGCGATTATCGAACTAGTATAAGTTCAAAATCGTCTATATTATTAGCACTACAAGGTTAACTCCTTGCTTGTGCAATAATACTTGTTATGCCAATCTTTGGCAATTATTATTATCCCTTCCCAACAAAATATTTACTTTCATTTGCTATACTACCCCTAATAATGAAAACACATACATATAAAGTAGACAATCAGCATATTGCTAACATAATAGACTTTTCTATATTTAAAAATCAAGACAATATCTTAGTACAAGTTTTTTGTGGACATGATAAGAGTTTTTTGCAAGAGATAATAGAGAGCATTAAAGACTCTTTGCCTAGAGCACACTGCATAGGTACAACAACTGATGGAGAGATAGAGCAGTCCAATATATATACAGAGCATACTATTATCTCTATATCTATATTTGAACATACTCAGCTACAGAGTGCTTATGCCAATAATAAAGATTCATTTCAAAATGGTATAGATATAGCAAAAGAGCTTATCTCTGATGATACAAAGTTGATAATAGCGTTTACTGATGGGACTAGCTCTAATGGAGAGGCATTTTTAAAAGGGGTAGAGTCTGTTAATCCAGATACCATAATCTCTGGAGGCATGGCTGGGGATAATGGACAGTTCATACAGACTTATGTATCTCATGGCTCTAAGATATTTGCAGAGGGGGC
>DAOUPF010000119.1 GCA_030626265.1 Sulfurovum sp. | reverse complement strand
GTGATAGAGATGTATCGAGTGCCATATGTGTATCATCAGATACTAGCGACTTCAACACATGAGCCACAAACAGATCACGGTAAAGCACATGCCATACGAGATAGTGCCCTGCTCACGAGGGCTATCACTATACAAAGTCAGAGATGGTGTCAGGGGTCGCATACCAGAGCTAACAGCTCCTACTATAGAAGATCTACAGAGATATCTAGCAGCAGATCATAGATGCAGTATAGACAAAATCAAGGATATTTTTGATGATTAGACTTATATACAGATGGCTATTTAAAAGCCAACAAAAAGACAAAAGCCTATTCATCAAAAATATCAGATGGATACAAGGAGAAAAGATATGACAACAGCAGTGATAGACAAAGGATTAAGAGTCAAACACCTTGGTGGAGTCATAGGATATCTACATGATGACAAGGAAAACACGCTAACGATACAAACAAAGAAGAGATTGCATACCGTAGATCTACACAAGCATAAAGTCACCATTAGACGAAACTGTAAATCGGTGTGTGTATTTAGAAAAAGGAGGAGGCTACTCGTATGAAGCTCCTAAACCTAGCCACCCTTTTCAGCGGTATTGGAGCTCCAGAGCAAGGAGCAGATCGTGTATATGATAGTGTAAATACAGTTTTTGCCTGTGAGTTTGACAAATTTGCAAGGCAAAGCTATGAATCTAATTATAATATCGATTCTAAGCACTTTCATAAAGATGTCAATGACCTAGACGCTACACCATATCATGGAGAGGTAGATATCTTAGTAGGAGGAAGTCCATGTCAAGATTTCTCCATAGCAGGTAAAGGTGAGGGGTTTGATGGTCTCAGAGGTTCCCTGACTGGAGAGTTTGTGCGTGTGATATCTGAAGTAATGCCACCAGTCTTTATATTTGAGAATGTGCCAGGGATATTGAGGGCAGAGTTCAAGAATGGACTAAAAGCATTTATCCAAGAGCTGAGAGACATAGGTTATCATCTACACATAGAGATGGCAAACACCAAAGGACATGGAGTACCTCAAAGTAGAAATAGATATTGGATCGTAGGCTTTTTAGATGGGGATGCCTATAAGAACTTTGAATTTGCACCAACTATCTCATTGGAAAAACGGCTCAAAGATGTACTGGAAGACAATGTGGATGAAAAATACTATCTGTCTCAAAAGGCATTAGATGGTTTTGCTGCACATTCAAAAAGACATAAAGAAGCATCCAACGGTTTTAAATTCCAACCTACTGATGGGGGGGGGTACGGCGATGTGCATAAGCACAAAAGCAGGGGGGAGACAAACAGACAACTTCATATTAAGGGCTATCCCTGACAAGATTCAACCATTGGCAAATATCAACCCAAGTGGCAACGGCATGAATGGCATGATCTATGGAGTAGATGGAGTATCCTCTACTCTCACCACAAACAAAGGTGAAGGCATCAAGATAGCAGGTCGCCTTGATATGAAAGGTACAGATCAGCTCAAACGAGTATATCTCACGGGGGGGGTAAGCCCATGTCTCACAACCATGCAAGGTGGTCACCAAGAGCCCAAGATACTTCAAAGGATTTTCCCTGACCCACTCATAGTAGCTAGTCGTGGTAGGAATGTAACCAATCCTAGCAGTAGAGTAGCTGGAGAGGATGTAGAGCAGAGACTAGAGGTCAACCATAGCGGTACATCCAACACTATCACTACCGTACAAAAGGACAACTATGTGCTAGTACCATCTGCTACAAAGTGTGGATATGAGATAGCTGAACATGGTGACTGTATCAATCTGGCTATGCCAAAATCAAAGACAAGGAGAGGACGAGTGGGCAAAGGCGTATCTCAGACACTAGATACATCTTGTAGTATCGGAATACTTTTTCTTTTTGATGCATTCTGGTGGGTACGAAAGTTAACTCCTAGAGAGTGCATGCGACTTCAAGACTTCCCTGATACATTCGAGATAGTAGTGACAAATGCCCAAGCTTACAAACAAGCAGGCAATAGTATGAGCGTCAATATGTTAGAGATGATATTTAGACAGATAGAGAAAGCCCAGTCAGGCATAGTGCCTGCTGGGAAGTTATTTTAGAGGAGATTAAATGACTGAATGCATTTATACAATAGGAGCAATCCTTAGTTTTATTCTAATGGTGTCTCTCCAAGTCAGAGATAGAACATGGAATAACTTTGGATTGGAAGAGATTGTTGCAGTAATTGTTGTAGGCACAATATCTAGTTGGGTAGGTGTGTTTATCTACTTCTTGATAGTGTCAGCAGAATATGAGGAGTGCGAGTAAAATGAAAAAGCAAGACCTACTAAAAATAGCAAAAGCAATGATGGTAAATAGAGAGGTAGCGAAACTGTTACCGATGAAGACTATGACAAGGAGAGTTATAAATACTACTCTTGAAAATGGAATATACAAACAATGGATATGAATAATCCTTTTATGGTATACATGAATTGCCAAGACAAAGAAGAGATATATCCTAGATACAAAAAAGGTGACATCATTTGGGCTAGAGAGCCTGTAAAAGTAACCAGATACGATGACATATTAAGTCAATATGATTACAAATATTTATCAGATGGCATAGAGGTTTTTCAGCAAGATATCCCTGATAGATTTTTTAAAAGAAAAAGGGCAGACTATGCAGAGTATCCTGATTGGATTACTCAATGCAAAGGAGTACCAAATGGGTGCATCAAAGAAATGGCAAGAAATTTCTATAGGGTTACAGATGTTAGGGTTGAGAGGTTGCAGGACATAAGTGAAAGTGATGCAATAAAAGAGGGGATATTCGAGGTTAATGATAGCGACTGCTCTGGAGAATATTACCAGTACACAATAGAACAACCCATTATAGAAAATGGAATGATACTAAACGAAAAGTACGGCACTGCATACGAAGCATACGAAGCCCTCTGGAACTCCACAGCAAAAAAAGGCATAAACGACTGGGATAGTAACCCGTATGTGTTTGTGTATGAATACGAGAGGATAGAGGTATGAGTTTCCAAAAAATATGCCAAAATTGTGAACACTTCAAACATCAATATGGATATAGATGCGGTAAGTTCGTTGGTGATTACTTTGGATGCGATTACGGATGTGAAGCAGGCAAACGATGCAGGAAAAATGGAAAAGATAAGTGGCGACAAAAAGTTAAAAAAGGAAACTCATGAAAACCGAAGACTTAGCACTATTTGTAAACGGTGTTCTTTTTGTGCATACTACTGGACACATAGATGAAGATGTTTTTTGGGATGTTTTAAATGAAGCTGATATCACGAAAGAAGATGCACTCAAAATAGAACTCCATGGAGATATAACAGTTGAAGAAGTATTAAATAGAGAAAGGGAAGGTTGAAAAACATGTTACACAATAAAAAATGGCTTGACCCCAAAAAGCTCATGCTCGAGTACGGTATAGCTATATCCACTCAAGCACTATATAGAAGAAAGAAAAAAATTCCCTATTCCAAGATAGGTGGTTTTATATATTACAACAGAAAAAAGATAGATGCCTGGATAGAGAGCCATATGATAGATGTCGAGGAGGATCTACCCACTGCAGTACACTCTCTCCAAGATGTTGGATAACCCTACCTACCAACAATCCCATCGATCACATCACTAGCCAACTCACTACCTTTTAGATAATTTAAGGTGAGGTATTTATCTATAGTCTTAGCACTTTGATGACCTAGAGCACCACTGAGGTGTATCGCTTCCATCCCACTCTCTGCCATAGCACTCACTATCACATTACGCAGATAATGCAGAGTAAAGTTCCACCCTAGTCTCTTCTTGATCCTGGCAGTCGTCTTCTCTATATTTACCAGTCTATCTCCTGTACGTCCAGAGACAAACACATACTCACTATCCATCATGAACTCTTGCAGCAGCCCCTTGATATATGGGGGCAAGAATATCTTGAGCTCATCATCAGTCTTGGTATCTCGTATGACATAGTAGTTGTGTACTAAACTTACATCATCTACTTTTAGGTTCAGTATCTCGCCTTTTCGTCTACCTTGCATAGCCAGGAGATACAACGACTGATAAAAAGGCTCATCCTCAAACTCATCCATGATAGCATTATATATCTCCACCAACACCTCACTAGCATTACTCACTATTTTTTTAGTCTTTGGCAGCTTGATATTGATTCCATCCATGGGATTATGTAGGATGAGCCTATTGGCTATTGCAGATTTAAACATAGGGCTGAGTATCTCTACAGTCTGTTTCACGGTCCTAGGAGACAACCCCTTACTCTCTTGTGATTTAATGCACTCTTTGATATGCAACTGGCGTATGCTAACCACATACTTCTTTCCAATAATCGGACTAATATATCTCTCATAGTGGCTCTTTCGTGCCCTCTTCCATGGAGTATCTTCCAGCATCTCTTAATGTTTTACCATAAATACATCTAGCGTGATCTTGTCACTTATCACCCCTTCTCTTTTTTCAATCTTTATCTTTACCAACTCAGCAGAGGCATAGTCAACCCTATCTCTCTTGCCCCAAGCCACCCTACTTTTTAAGTCTATAAGCCCCCTATGCCTCTTGCCCTCTTGCACAAAATTATAATAAAAAACATTATGGGTTCTATTGGCCCAAAGGTTTGCCTTGATTTTATTTGGGTACTCTTTAAGATTTATAGGCATAGGTTGATACTCCTTCTGGGTGTTCACTTGGGTGTTCACTTTTGATAGATAAGTATATTGTTTTTTATATTCATCTATAATTAGAAGGTCGATATATAGGTGATTATATAGGGATTTATATTTTTTTATATTCGAGAGGGCTTGGCTCATAACCGAGTGGTCGGGAGTTCGAGTCTCCCCGGACCCACCACTTCATAATCATTACTAATCACATAATACTATTTCTATAAGTTAAGGTAAAATATATCTGATTTTGTTTATAGTTCTTATACCAAATCTAATTTGAATCCTATATGATAAATAACTCATTTTGCATATATAATTTAAATTAGATTTTGTATTATTCAATCTCTCGGGGTGCTTGATTTATTTGAGCTGAGAAGACTACCCGTTGAACTTGAACTGGATAATGCCAGCGAAAAGGAAGAGTACTCTATTGACTTATAGTAGTCACCTCTTCCCTTACAAACAGATATATTTAAACTAAGGAAAACTAAATGACTAAAATATTTAAATCAATTATCTTGTCACTACTCGTGACTGTCAGTGCTTATACTGCAGAGAAGCCTACTCTAACCATATATACTTATGACTCATTTGCTGCCTCTTGGGGACCAGCACCAAAG
>DAOUPF010000413.1 GCA_030626265.1 Sulfurovum sp. | reverse complement strand
TAAAATAATGCTCTTTAAGAGGGTAGACGGTAGAGGCAATATAGAAGAGTATGGACTAGCTTTAACACAAAAGGCTCAAAACTTAGTAGATACTTTTGTAGAGCATAAGACTAGTGAGCTACTAGAGGCTATAGCTACAACTAGATATGAGCTAAAGTTAGAACTAGAGCTAGAGAGGTCTAAAACCTGCCATGATAGGTTTATAGACTGGGTAGAGAAACAAATTAAAAGGTTTAAAAATGGCTAGAGAAGGATATTATCAAAAGAAGATTATCAACTGGTTTATAAGCGTGGGAGGTACTGCAATTACTGGTACACTCCCTACTGGAGAGGCAGATGTACAAGCTGGCTACCCGTATGCTGTGCTAGTTAACGGGCTACCTAAAGTAAGACTGTTAAATGTAATGGTGGAGGTGAAGACGGAAGAGGACTATCATAGGGTCATGAGAGCAGTAGAGGAGATAGACGGTCTGTATGTTATAGTAGACCAGAAACCTCTAAAGAAGCACGAGGCTCTACAGATAACTAAGATTAACAATGTACGCAAAAAGGGAGGCATGGCTCTGATAGCCTTTAGTGTAGCCCAAGTAATGGAGTATATAGAGGAGGACCTAAATGCTTAGAGTTAAATGGTATCATTATATATGGTTATGGACTAAACCTAGTGTATGGGAATACACTATAAAGGGTAAGTGGTTAATCGGGCTTAAATATAAGAAGTGGTGCGGTGTTAAATATATACTAGAAGAGACTGAGGAGGTGCTGGATGCTAACTAACCTAGAATTGTACGGTAGAGATATGCCACCAGTATCAGCCACAGTATGTAATTTTAGAATAGAGGTACTAAAGGAGAGACTAGAGGAGTTAATGTCTGCTCATTATATGAATAGAGACAATAATACAATCGCAATAGTAGTCAAAGGTATAAACTTTTGGACTAAATTAAAAAATGGAGATGATGAAGATGAAATCTATAGTTAAAGATGAACCACTAATGAGTTATTCAGTTAGCCACAGAAAGAAATATGGGTATAGTATAGCTGTTAAAGCTCACGGTAAGACAGTAAATGTATGGAATTTAGGTCATAATGAAGAGATAGCCCAGAGTAAATCTACTACTATTGTAGAGACTTATCTCAAAGGCTTAGAGTTCGTACAAAGTGAAGTACGGAAGACATTCGAGGAGGCTAAGTTAAATGCACAGAAGTAATATTGAATGATATATTATCTATAGCTACAGTATTACCTACAGCACCTGATAACTCAGAGTATCTAGCCACAATAATGTCTCCCTCAAGGAGGTCATCTTGTGTGGTAAATGAACCAGATGCTAGAGTATCCTCTCTACCTACAATAACATTATAACCAAACAATAGCTTATTTTGCGTAACATTGAATACACCTATCTGCATAACAGACCCATTATTTTGTCCTGTAATACCTGAAAAGGATACACTCAAAGAAGTCTCATACTTACCATTACGCGATAAAGTAAATGTACCACCTACTCCATCAGCTACTACACCTACAAAATCACCTACTTCAGTGAACCCTATAAACGCACTAGGTGAAATTACTGGTGCTATAGTAGTAGGTATAGTTTTCATACTACCTCCTATAGGGGGTAGTATCAATAAGCTTCTAGGTTGAGTATGTACTAC
>DAOUPF010000453.1 GCA_030626265.1 Sulfurovum sp. | reverse complement strand
GCATTATCTTCTATACTAATAACATAATCATGAATATGTATTTTTATCTTTGGGTTCTCTATACTGTTCTCTATAAGTGCATCCATAGAGTTATTGAGTAAATTCAATATAACTTGTTGAAACTCATTCTTAAATCCTATTATCTCAAAGTCTTTCCCAGAAACAACTATCACAATACCATTATTTTTAAATAATGCTGACAATACAGATATAGTCTCATCTATAGCCACTTTAATAGAAAAGGGCTTCTTCTGCTTTTCTATATGAAAAAAGTTTCTAAAGTCATCTATAGTATTTGACATAAAACTTATAGTGGTTTTATTTTTATCTATGAAATCCTCTATGAACTTTTCATCTACTTTTTCATCTGCATAGTTATATTTTAAATTTTGTATTCTAATGCTTAGCTCATTAAGAGGCTGTCTCCATTGATGAGCTATAGCACCTACCATTTCTCCCATAGCTACCATCTTTGACTGTTCTTGTAGTGTCTGCATATATTTTATATTTTCTTCCAATGCTTCATCTATCTTTTTCTTTAAAAGTTTATTTGATTTTTTAAGCATATATTCTCTATATAGATAAAAGAGTAAAATAGACAATAGTACAAATAGTATATTCCTTAACATTTCATAATCAGTATTATCTATATTTTTATCAAAAGTACTCCATTTGTTATTGATTATCTTATGCTCATTTTTATTTATAGACTCCGTAACTTTCTGCATAATACTAGATAACAATGGCTCATCATTCCTCGTGGCTACTCCTAGCTCATACTTTCTAGAAAACCTACCTGCAACTTTTAGTTCACCCCAATATAGATCTTGGATATGATAATTAACGACAGTTACAGCATCTATAAAACCAAAAACCTCTCCATCAGCAACTTTTTTTAAACCTTCATCTATATTGTCTGCCTCTACTATTTTTATACTTGGATACTCTTTTGTTAGTACAGATATCATTGAGTGGCCTCTCCTCATAGATATTGTTTTATCTTTTATACTATCCAAGCTAGAAATAAATGATGTATTAAGTTTGGTTGCTATAACATATGAGTCTCTCAAATATGGTGTAGTGATATCTAAGTAACCTGCTCTACCTGACCCATAGCCACTAACTGGCAAGATATCACACATCCTCTTCTTAGCAAACTCTTTTGACTCTTCCCATGTTTTTGTTTCTATAAGCCTAAAATGTACATTTAACTTTTTTGAAAAAAGATTGACATAGTCAGAGCCTATGCCAATATATTTACCATCTTCTATCATCTCATATGGCATCCAGTTTGGATCTACACACATAGTTATCTCTTTTTTTTCTTTTAGGTACCTAGTCTCT
>DAOUPF010000355.1 GCA_030626265.1 Sulfurovum sp. | reverse complement strand
AAAGAGTTATTATGAAAAATAAATTATATTTTGATAGTCTAGATCAAGAAGGACAACAGGAAGCTTTTCAATCTATACAAAAAGAGCAAGAGAGTATTGGATATTATATACTTCCAGAACAAGACATCTCATCTATTATAAAATACAGCAACACTATGTCAGATGATATAGATACTATTGCAGTCATTGGCATAGGAGGAAGCTCTCTTGGAGCAAAAGCAGTTTATGAATTTGTAAAACATACAAAAGAGTTAAAAAGAAAGCTTTACTTTTTTGAGAGTACAGATCCTATAAATATTAATGCAGTTTTAAAAAAAATTGATTTGGATAAGACACATTTCTTGATTATATCTAAGTCTGGTACAACAGTAGAGACTTTTTCTATATATAAATATATTTATTCAAAACAGAATAATGCCTCTCATTATACATTTATAACTGATTATGGATCTCCACTTGAGAGATATGCTAAAGAGATTGGCTCAACTGTACTCTATCTTCCAGAAAATGTTGGAGGACGATTTTCAGTACTTTCATTAGTAGGATTAGCTCCTTTAGCATTGGTAGGTATCGATATACAAGCACTTTTGGATGGAGCAAGCTTTATAAAGAAAAGCTTTTTTGATAAAGGTTATATACATGATACCTTACTCAAAAAAACACAACTATATGCCAAAAATCATGCACAGTATCATATCAATTGTATCTTCGCATATAGTGAAACTCTTAAATATTTTTGTGAGTGGTATGTTCAGCTATGGGGTGAGAGCTTAGGCAAAAGACAGAGGCATAGTGCTTTTCATGTAGGGCTTACTCCAGTTGGACTCATCGGGCCAAAAGATCAGCACTCATTTTTACAACTTATATCAGATGGTACAAGAGATAAGTCAGTTACTTTTATCAAGATAGAAGATTTCCACAAAGATATGAAGATTCCAAATATATCATTAAAGCATTTAGAGTCATTAGATAGTCTTAATGATCTTAGCTTTAATCATCTTATAAATCTACAGTGTGATTCTGTCATAGAAGCACTTGAAAGCCAAGGAGATATTCCTCTTGATAGTATAAGCTTACTTAGGGTAGATGAGTATAACATAGGATCATTGATATTCTATTATCAACTACTTACTTCATTGGTAGGAGAACTTATAGATGTAGATACATACAATCAACCTGGAGTTGAAGCAGGGAAGATTATTTTGAAGAAAAAATTAGGGAATTAGTACCAATATGATATAATCTTCTCTATTTTACAAAAGAGAGTATTTTATGATTAAGAAATGTTTATTTCCTGCAGCTGGCTATGGTACAAGATTCTTACCAGCAACAAAAGCAACTCCCAAAGAGATGCTTCCTATACTAACTAAACCTCTGATTCAGTATGGTGTAGAAGAGGCGTTAGAAGCAGATATATATACTATGGCTATAGTCACAGGTCGTGGCAAAAGAGCACTAGAAGATCATTTTGATAGATCATATGAGCTAGAACATCAGATTGAAGATAGTAGCAAAGAAGTGTTACTTAGTGAGATCCGTTCACTTATCAAACAGTGTACTTTTTCGTATACTAGACAGGTTGATATGAAAGGGCTAGGACATGCTATTCTCACAGGAAAAACTCTCATAGGAGATGAGCCTTTTGCTGTACTTCTGGCTGATGATTTATGTACAAGTGTTGGTGATGGTGTACTAGGACAGATGATAGAGGTATATGAAAAGTATCAATGTTCAGTTGTGGCTATAGAAGAGATCCCTATGGAGCAGACAGATAGATATGGTGTGATAGCTGGCAATCTAGTAGATGGTACAGATGATACATACAGAGTGACAGATATGGTAGAAAAACCAGATCCAAAAGATGCACCTACAAATATGGCTATTATTGGTAGATATATACTTACCCCTGATATCTTTGATATTCTTGAGAGTACTAAGCCAGGTAAAGGTGGAGAGATACAAATCACAGATGCACTACTAGAACAGGCAAAACAGGGAAAAGTAATTGCATACAAGTTTAAAGGCAAACGATTCGATTGTGGTTCAGTAGATGGATTTGTTGAAGCTACAAATTATTTTTATAATCAAGGGAATATGTGAAGATTGTAAAATTTGAAGACTTAATAAATAAGCTTATATTAAATAACAATGAATTTGTACTTTT
>DAOUPF010000419.1 GCA_030626265.1 Sulfurovum sp. | reverse complement strand
CCTAACAGGTCTAGTCAAGAGGTGGGCTTCAAAAAAGCTATAAGCACCTGTTTGGTGTGGGTTACTACCATTATTTGGAGGACCAAAGATATAATCAGCAAGCTGACCTTCTCCACAATGTTCCCTCAATGCCCCTTTGAGAGAAGAGGAGTTTATATTTGGTATATCTAGATGATTTCTTTGTACTTGTTTATCTACAATATCAAAGTTTATATCACCACTTCCTGCATGCATGTTACTTAGTGCTTTTATCATATATAGTTCTGTCTTCATTACTTCTCTCCTTGTGAATATTTGTTGTAGCCTATTTGCTGTAGGTTGGTATTGTTCAAGTCGGTTATGAGCTTATCGGTTGGGTCTATAAATACCGAACCTTTTTCATACAGGTAAGTCGTACCACTCTTGGCAAATATATTTTTCTTTTTATCTCCCTCTTCAACTCTTTTTAGCTGTAGGTGCCTAAAGCTTATCTCTGAGGTGATAGCCTCTTCGCAACACTCCTCTATAGGTATTGTGATGAGACTATCGCTCAGAAGTACCAAGTGATTATTCTCAAAATTCTTATACTCCAAGCTTTGAGTTGGTTCCTTTAATACTGTAAGCTTAAATCTACTCCTGTCTGCACCTAGACAAACAATACTCTCTGTTAGCTCAAATGAAGTCTCCAAAAAGAATGCAAAGGTAAATCCATCTAGTAGCTGATAAGAGGTTTTTTTGAATAATGAATTCTCCTCTCCTCCCTTTTTGTTGCCTGTCTGGACAATTTCTTCAAATATCTTTTTACTTGTTTTCGTAGCACCTGTCTGGATGCATACAAAGTTGTCAAATATATCCTCTTTGGGGTCATACTGCTCTAGCATACCAGTATCAGCTTTTTTGATATAAAAGTCAGAGCCTTTTTTGAGAAACAGTGCACTTATGCTTTGTATACTCTTGAAGTCTTGCTTTTTTTCTAAAAGGATGTCAAATTTATCTTTGCCTACTAGCTCTATGGCTCTTTTTTGATATGCTTTATCTACCCATTCGCCTTTTCTTTTCCTAGTGAGGATGCCATCTTGGAGCATAATCTCTTTTTGTATCATACCTAGCAGTGCTGTTTGTTGAGGAAACATGCGAGAGTGTACGATGTAGTTGTCCCCTAGCTCTCCAAATGTGTTGTCTCCACCAAAGAGAAATGGCTCTAGCGGCTTGAGTGTGACTAAATACTTCATGATTTGTCTCCTTGTAAGAATTTGACGAAACGCAAACTAGCATAGACACGCTCTAGTGCCTTTTCATTTGAGTCATTCTTTGCGTAACTAGCATATATATACTCTGTCATAGCGGCAAAAAAGATATCACTTTGATCATGTATATCTTCATTGAAAAAGTTATCAAAGAAGTTTTTTAGCTTTATCTTACTGTGTGCTATATTGTCTATCAGTACGCTGTAAGCATCTAGTTTATGATGAAGAGAGTGTAGAAAATTTTCTGCATCTGTAGCTTTGGAGATGATACTGACTAATGACGAGAACTGCTCATATATGTCTGTATCATGTTTTGATATGATTGCTCCAAACTTTTGCCCACTATGTTTAGTTACAGAAAATGCGATGTTGTTTTTCTCTCCTGTATTTTTAGCTTTATAAAATAACAAGTCTCTACTCT
>DAOUPF010000076.1 GCA_030626265.1 Sulfurovum sp. | reverse complement strand
TACTATAAGTACACAACTATCCCAGCTGGTATGTATAGAGGAACTGATAAAGCTATCAAAACATTTGGTGTTGCAGCAACATTTGTAAATTCAGCTAAAGTATCTGAGCAAGTTGTATATGCAGTTGTTAAGTCTGTATTTGAAAATTTTGATGCATTCAAAAAACTTCACCCAGCATTCAATAACCTCACAAAAGAGGATATGATTAACAATGGTAACTCAGCTCCACTTCATAGAGGTGCTGTAAAGTACTATAAAGAAGCTGGTCTACTTAAGTAGATTGAAGAGAATTAATTATTAAATGCTAAGTCTGAAGTGTAAATATTAAACTATTTTCACTTTTACTTGGCATTTTTTTTGCACAATTCAAAATTTAAGTGCTAAGTTTTAATTGGAATGATGTGAACTTAGCATCTTCCACTTAATGCTTAGCACTTCAGAAAGGACTTTCTATGAATGACAAGCCAAAAGAGGAAGAGATTTCAGCAACCGATATGGTTCTTGAATCAGAAACTGGTGGTCGAGAACCTTCCAACCCTATAGTCGCGAACTTCATACTATATCTTGCACTCTCATGGTCACTATTTCAACTCTATGTATCATCACCACTAGTATTGGAATTTACACCATGGATGAACGCAGATGTTGTAAAGAGACTTCACTTGATGTTTGCTGGTTTTTTAGCATTTCTTAGCTACCTACCATTTAAAAATTCTCCTAAACACCGTGTTCCTATCACTGACTGGATTATGGGCATACTCTTGCTTATTACGATTGCATACTTGATCTATGGACAAGTTTGGAATAGTGAAGAGTTTGAGATGAGATTGGGAGTACCAAATACGCTTGATTACATGAGTGGTATCATAGGTATGGTACTATTGCTAGAAGCTACAAGAAGGTCACTAGGACCTCCCCTTATGATAGTCGCCCTATTAGGTCTTACCTACGCATATTTTGGCGGTGGTGACTATGGTGGATCATCTATTGGAAAAGTTTTATCTCATATGTGGATTACAACTGAGGGTGCTTTTGGTATCGCTATTGGAGTATCTGCCACTATGGTATTCTTGTTTGTACTTTTTGGCTCTTTACTAGAGCAAGCTGGAGCTGGTAACTACTTTATACGAGTTGCATTTTCACTGATGGGACACTTCAAAGGCGGACCTGCTAAGGCTGCTGTTGTGAGCTCTGCAATGACTGGTATGATATCTGGAAGCTCTATTGCAAATGTTGTAACTACTGGTACATTTACTATTCCATTGATGAAGAGAGTTGGATTCTCCGCGGAGAAAGCAGGAGCCATCGAGGTGGCATCTTCGACCAATGGTCAGCTTACTCCTCCTATTATGGGTGCAGCTGCATTTTTGATGGTCGAGTATGTTGGTATCCCTTTTATTGAGATTATCAAACATGCCTTCTTACCTGCTGTTATATCATATATCGCTTTGATCTATATCGTGCATTTGGAAGCATTGAAGATGAACATGCAAGGTATGATAAAAAAAGATATAGATAAAATGGATCGTAGAGGAAAAATGATTGGAATACTTAGTGTTGTGATTATTTTAGGCTTTTTATCATTTGTACTAGGTCCTGTAATTGATGTTGTCAAAGATATAGCAGGAGAAGATACATTTACTGCTATTTTAGTTTTGATTTGTGTATCATATATAGTACTTGTATACTTATCATCAAAAGTAGAGGATCTACCAAATGATGATATTGATAATTTACCACCAGTTGGACCTACAGTTAAAGCTGGATTACACTATCTATTGCCTATAGTTGTACTTGTTTGGTTGCTTACAGTTGAGAGACTGTCTCCTGACTTGTCTGCATTCTGGGCATCAGTATTTATGATATTTATAGTTCTTACTCAAAAGCCACTTATGGACTTTTTTAGAGGGAAAGATAAAATCTTTTCTAGAGTAAAAGAGAGTTTGGTAGATTTAGAAATCGGTCTTATCAATGGTGCTAAAAACATGATAGGTATCGGTGTGGCTACTGCAGTGGCTGGAGTTATCGTAGGAACTGTAACACTCACTGGTGTTGGTCAAGTAGTTGTTGGATTAGTTGAGACGGTTAGTGGTGGTAATATATTCTTGATACTACTTCTTACTGCGATGATCAGTCTTATACTTGGTATGGGACTACCAACAACTGCTAACTATATCGTTGTATCTTCACTTATGGCTCCAGTTATTGTAAGCCTTGGTGCTGCCAATGATATAGCTATTCCACTGATTGCTGCTCATATGTTTGTGTTCTACTTTGGTATACTGGCGGATGACACCCCGCCTGTGGGGATTGCGGCCTTTGCCGCAGCCGCCATATCCAAAGGAGACCCTATAAAGACAGGTATCCAAGGATTTACTTACGATATCAGAACAGCACTACTGCCATTTATGTTTATTTTCAATACTCAGCTATTGATGATAGGGATAGAGAATACATTTGAATTTATTATGGTCGTCGTATCCGCCGTTATTGGTATGCTACTTTTTGCAGCTGCTACACAAGGATATTGGATTGTCAAAAACAGATGGTGGGAGACTATTTTACTACTTGCTCTTACATTTGTAATCTTTAGACCAGGATATATCTGGGATAAAGTACAAGCACCATATGACAACCTGCCAGGAAGTGAGATTTTCAAAGTTGCTGACAATATGAAAGCAGGAGATAGACTTCAGTTTGTTGTTAGTGGTGAGACGATCGAGGGAACTCAGAGGCAATATACCTTTGCTATACCTTTAGCCGAGGGTAAAACAGGACAAGAAAGAATCAATGAAACTGGACTCAGACTTGATGATCTGCTTGGCCCTATGGAAGTTGCTACAATTACACCTATAAATAAACAGATAGAAGCTATAAAAACTGCTGGAGTTGATAGTGGTTGGATTATAGAATCTGTAAGAGTAGCTACGGATAGATTGCCAAAACAGATTATACTCATACCAGCATTTATGTTGATGTTCTATATGGGTTGGCTACAAATTAGAAGAAAAAAAGCTATAGAAAATATAGCTTGAGGAGTTTAAAATGATTGAATGGTTTGCATGGATTGTAATAGTTGGAATAGCGATAGCCCTATATCTAGTCATATACAAATATGAAAAGAAATTAGAGGTTATGGAGGAGTTGATAAAATCCAATAAGGATAATATCGACCAACACCACAGTAAAATCAAAGATAATCATGAGAGAATAAATCTAAATCATGAAAGACTTGATAAGCATAATAACCACATCGAAAAGATGTGGGTTACTATCCCTAAGCAGAAAGAAGATTAGAAATAATCTTTTGTTTAGGCAAGGATATCTAGAAGAAAGTATCTTTATAGATATCCTTTAAATTTGTAACTTCTAATATAATCTTTCACCAACTACTCTACATACTTTAGCTAAAATACCACATGAATTTGAACTCAGATAAAAAGCTAAACACCCTCACCCTATCAGGACTCATCATAGGTCCAGTTCTAGGCTCTGGTGTGATACTTCTCCCACCACTTCTGTACAATACTATTGAGAACTACTCATTGCTAGTATGGCTTGGGATTACTCTGTTTGGATTTACTTTTGCTTTGGTATTTGGTAGGCTTGCTATACTGTTCCCAGGAGATGGTGGTGTGTCATTGGCTACCAAAGAGGCTCTAGGAAAGAAGTACCAACTCCTAACATCTTTTTATCTCATACTTGCAGTCCTACCTGGTCCTGTTGCTGTATTGCTGATAGCGGCAGAGTTTTTGGAAGAGTATTTTGTAGGGGTAAATCCTGCTATCATCGCCTTTGGTATCTATGCTATCACATATCTATTACTTTTAGTCAAGATAGACTTTTTGGGTAAGGTGATGCTGATAGTTACCTCTATTGCTACTTTGGTATTTCTCATCTCTAGTATCTATATACTAATTCAAGTCAAAGAGTTTATTTTCATCTTACCTCAGTTTGATATAGATCAGATTGGCTACTCATTTTTGATAGTATTTTGGTCTATTGTAGGCTGGGAGGTCATAGGGAACTACTCAAATGATGTCAGAGACACCAAGACCCTAACAAAAGCCGTCATCTTCTCTGCTATTACTGTATCACTAGTTTATATCCTGTTAGCTTTGGCTATCTGCTTTGGAGATTTCCCAAACAAGAGTATTGAGTCATTCAAGCTAGTTTGGATTATAGAGCCTATATTTCATAGCTATTCTAGTACACTACTTGCTACTATGTCTTTAGTACTTTGTATTGGTACTATCATACTATTTGTAGGAGGTGTTGCTAGACTTATCTCCTCTTTGGAGTTCACATCCTACACATCAAAGCACCTAAAGACTGGCTCACCCATAGGTGCATTAAACATACTAGCTCTCACACATATAGCCATACTAGCTTTGGTATATTTCCATATATTTGATATCGCAAATCTAGTAGCCTTTGCAGACGGCTTTTTCATAGCAAATGCCATCATAGGACTCATCACTGCTATTATACTTTTTGAGAATGGATTTTTGAGATATAGCTCTTTTGTTTTAGTGGCTCTATTCTTTGCTATTTTGATGTTTTCTAACTTGATTATATTGTTTGCAATTTTGGCTTTATTTTTGTTTGTGTATTTTAGGAAGTGAATGCTTCAGCTTCACCAAAAGGTATAATCTTCATATAACCTTCTTTGTGGGGCTGAAGCCTCCACTTCCATTAGCTCTTATGCAGGAACTAGCTAAAGTCTATTTTTTATCAAAATAAACCATTTTTACCCATATAAATTCATCATCAGAAACTGCTTCTGCTCTATATACTGTTCCTGTTGTTGTATTAATTATTTTATTATTTCCAATAGCTTGATACTTTCCAACACCTGAATAGTTTAACTTCATAATAAATTGTATTATTACTATTGGAACAATAACTACTACTAATCCAATTGATATTTGTTTTAACATATGTATCCAACCTTATACTAATTATTTACCCAACCACATGGCCTACAAACTTAGACATATTGTTCATAATCTCTCCACCTTTTCTAAATCCTAATCCACAAGACTCATAAGCATAAAACAGCCCTGCTTGGTATCTAGCACCTTGGCTATCTGATGGTAGTTCTATATACTCTTGGTATACTGCTTCGTAGTTGTCATATTCACCCTCTTCTGAAACTAACACAGAGCCATCAGAGTCCAATATAGACACTGAACCTCCCTCTCGACCAAAGATTGGCTTTTTGACCTGTTTGATGCCCTCTAGTGGCTCAAATGAAGTGTTTAGTAGCAGTGGATGATTAGGGTAGAGGTGCCATAGTATCGCCATGATGCCTTTTGTCTGAAACATCAAAGTGTATACTGGGTTAAATATAATAGCTTTTTGATTGGCTATGATGTCTCCTAGCAGTGCTGCTAGCTCTGACTCATCTATCGCCATATCTTCCCATGGAACTAGCTTGAACCATAGCTCATAACTATCCTCTCCATAAAATATTCCCTCTGCACTATCAAACTCCACCTCATCCATATAGGCAAACTCAGTCTCATAGCCTGCTTCTGTAGCTATATGCTGTAACAAGCGTACTGTATTCTCCTCTTCTGCATTACCTCTGATAGCTGTAAATAGAAACTTCCAACCATCATATCTCTCCTCGAACTCCTCAACACTCTCTTCTAGAGTGACTAATCGCTTGAAATTATCTAGTAGCTTGTCATAGACTATATTGAACTGTGAAGACTCATCCATATCATTCTGTTTTAGCATTGCCCACTGGACTATGGCAGTCTCAAAAAGTGCTGTAGGTGTATCTGCATTGAACTCTAATAGCTTGATAGGCTGTCCATCTATACCACCAGCTAAGTCAAATCTACCATAGAGATGCCAATGCACATCACTCTCCCATGATTCTTTGATCTGCTCTACTAGGTTGAACGGGATACCTATATCATGAAAGAGATCATTCTCTACTACATACTCACCAGCCTCTACAAACATATCATACAGCTCATTGCCAGCCTCATAATACGCCTCTGCTTCTGCCTCTGTGATTTGCACTAGCTGATTGGATAGATAGCTAGTCTCATCACTATCTGTATGCCATACGAAACCTATCTTCTCTAGATATTCAGTATCTATTGGTTTTATCTCAAGTAAACTAACCACAATCAACCACCAAAGAAGCCACCACTACGCTTCTTTCCTCCAAATGTACCACTACTCTTTTTCTTATTTCCAAAAAATCCACTCTTTTTGCTACTCTTTGCTGCTGCACTTTTCTTGAAGCTATCTTTGCTTCGTGAGTATGTAGATGGTGATTTGTAGCCAGCTTTTCTGTTGTTTTGAAAACCTGGACTTCCAAATAGTTTACTACCTATCCAAGCTCCTAGCATATATCCAGCTGCACTAGCTAGTATAGTCTCACCTAGACCCATACCTGCACTCTGTCCATTGCTACTAGGTGCTTGTGGATTGGTTAGATTGGAAGTTCCTGCATCTATCTTGGCAGCCTCTTCTTTGATGAGATAGTCTAGCTCCTCTTGGGTCATGACTCTCTCTGTACCATCTAGTTTTTTGAGTACTATACGAGTCTCTTTG
>DAOUPF010000321.1 GCA_030626265.1 Sulfurovum sp. | reverse complement strand
TATTGTGAAAAAGGAGGTGAATTTTATAAGTCTAATCTATCTACAAATGAAGCAAGTATTGAGCTTGATGAAACAGAAGAAGTTTCTTATCTAGATGCATCTCTAAGTACTCTTTATGATATTGAAAAAATCCCTGGTCAGCTAAATATATATACTAGAAGTTTAAATGATGGTAAGCGAGCAAGCATTCTAGGTTCATACACAATAAATGACGATGATGATTATGAAGACTATAATTTTGATGTTGATCGTGATGACAAGATATATATGACTAGACTTAAAAAGAGTACTACTCTCCTTGAGCTATGGAAAGTAGACTTTAATACATCTGGGGACTTTATATTACTAAAAGAGTATGATGTGTCAAATTTAAATGATAACTATATTACATTTGATGTTGAGAATGGTTATTGTATGCTTGCAAATACAGAAGAGGGATTAATTTATGTATATAATACAAATACTGAAGAAGAGAAACTATATGATCTTGGTATTGAGACTATTCGTATAGAAATGACTTATATAGATTAATAGCAAATATAAAATATTCTCTTTGTGCTATTTTGGGACTGTAAATAAATAGTACTTTAATATTTTTTACCAGATATAGTATCTGGTAGTAGTTTTGTACTTAAGCTTTCAGAGGTGATAATCTGAAAGCTTTCTCTGGAGGAGGTTATGCATTGTATAATAGCAATGACTTGAAGTCTTTATTAGTAAATAAATACTGAATAAGTTTTAGCACTTTTAAGCTAAAATACTTAAAACACTTTTCGTAGGAATAAAATATGAAACGACTATTTATAGCTCTAAGTTTAGCTTTTGGGATTTTGCTGGTTACTACTGGTTGTGGAGATGATGATGACAAGGTGCTTCCTCCTGAAGAGATAGTCTTGGACTTTGGTACTGTGGGTGATTATGATCTATCTAAGTATATTTTTCCTACAACAGAACAGATAAACAACTATAGAGATAAAGTATATAAGAATAGTGATGGCAAAAGAGAATATGACTCTATAGACGCAAATGAGACATTTTATTCTGTTAGGTATGAAGTTACTGATTCTTTGGTTGAAGAGTTTAGAGAAGATGTGTTAGAAGTAAAGTATCATATCCAAAGCGATAGGATAAAAAGTGAACTCATAGAGAACAACAAAACTATAGAGATAGTTAGATATACAGATAGTGGTGAGTATATCATCAAAAATGAGTCTGAAGTCACTATAGATGGTAGGCATGGTACTGACAGTTTGCTTTGTAAAGTTGCTAATGTGATAAATGAGAAGGTAGTTCTAAATACAACATATGAAGATGTACTAGAAATCACTTGTATTATAGAGGATATAAGTAGTGGAATATTTAATGGTAGTGAGTTTGAAACTAACAAGGATGGCACAGAGGTCATCTATTTTGCTAAAGATATAGGCAAGATAAGTTCTGTTAGTGATATCTGTGATACTACTACACTAAATAGTCTATCAGAGATAAAGTGTGAAAAAGTTACAACAGAACTAACTACAATAAACTAAATTGCTCAAATAGATAAGTAATTCTAATCTGCTACTCTAATGCTATAAGTTTTTGATATTCTTACTCAATTATCATATATACAAAGGAGTTAATAATGTTAGAAACAATTTATCAACCAAATCCAGAGCTTACTGCTAGTGCCGCTATTAGAGGTATGGGTGAGTATTGGGAGCTACAGAGTCGTGCAAAAGCAGACTATAGTGCATTTTGGGAAGGTTTTGCCAACAGAAAGATAGACTGGTTCAAGCCTTTTGATACAGTTCTAGATGAGAGTGATGCACCTTTTTACAAATGGTTCAGTGGTGGACAGCTCAATGTGGCACACCAGTGTGTAGATAGACACTTAGAGACCAAGAAAAATAAAGCGGCTATTATATTTGAGGGTGACAATGGTGATCAGCAGACCCTGACATATAGAGAGCTATCTTATGCAGTCAACAGAACAGCCAATATGTTTAAAAATGAGTTTGATATAGAAAAAGGTGATAGAGTAGTTCTATATATGCCTATGATACCTGAAGCTGCTATCACTATGTTAGCTTGTGCAAAGATAGGAGCTATACACTCTGTAGTGTTTGGCGGTTTCTCAGCTGAAGCTCTGAGAGATAGAATCATAGATGCAGAAGCCAAGCTAGTAGTCACAGCAGATGGAGCATATAGAAAAGGCAAGCCTTATATGCTAAAACCTGTAGTGGATACTGCACTAGAAGTAGGCTGTGAATGTGTCAATGCAGTCTGTGTAGTAGAGAGAAATGGAGAGGATATACACTGGAGAGCAGGGCGTGACTATGCATACAATGAGCTAGTCAAAAATGAGTCTCATGTATGTGAATCAGAGCCTATGGAGAGTGAAGATCCACTATTTTTACTCTACACTTCAGGAAGTACTGGCAAGCCAAAAGGTGTACAGCACTCGACAGCAGGATATATCCTCTGGGCACAGATGACTATGGAGTGGGT
>DAOUPF010000398.1 GCA_030626265.1 Sulfurovum sp. | reverse complement strand
ACCGAGCAGTGTACTTTCTAGCAAAACAGTTACTAATCATCGTAGATAGCAACTGCATAGTAGATACCATGCATGAAGCGTATGAGAGGATAGATTTTGATGAGGGAGGATATGGTGTATTTATCAGTGGGCCATCCAAGACTGCAGATATAGAGCAGTCTCTAGTCATCGGAGCACATGGACCTACTGATGTTTGTGTTTTGTTTGTTTAGTTATGTAGTATAATTTACATATAAATATCTATTTGACTGTCAAAGTCTGGAACCAATAGTAGATCTTCATCACCTTCATCATCTTCTACAAAGAATATATCAGCAGTGTTCCCATCTTGTATACCTTCTAATACTGTAGATTCACCAGTAGGCTTAACAACACAGATAGCTCCATTCCAATCAGATACTATATAGTCACCTTCATTTGATTTGGTTATACCATCTATTGCAAAGTTATTGTCTCCACATAAATTCTCAGCGATTAGAGTTACAGCATTATCTTCTAAATTAATAGATTTGAGTTTACCTTTCTCTCCTTGCATGATAAGTTTGCCATTATCCAAATATAGTCCATTTTGAGCAGGGTTATTATCCTCGGTATCATAAAATATTTCCCATATTGGATTGATAGGATTGTATATGAGCCTTAATATTTGACTGGTTCCATAGTCTGTTACATATAATTTTGAGTTTGCCTTATCTAAAGCAATATCATTAAGCTGCTCAGTTCCATTTGGAGCATCAAAAACTATTTTCTCAGAGTTACTCAAATTTATAAGTACTACAGTAGCTACATCAGCTACAAAGAGGGCTGTATCTGTCAATGCCATTCCTTTGGGTGCTTGAAGATCTTCTATCCATTTTAGATCTACTATACTATCCCCCCCTATCTCTTCTTTCGTAACTTTTGAGATAAATCCATTGTTATCTATCCAATGATTGCCACTTGCTTTACTGTTTACATTGGAGACATAAAAAGTGCCATCCTTACCAACTACTGATTCAGGGACTGAAAATCCCCCAACAGATTCTATGAAAGTTAATTTATTGTCATTGGCATTATCATCATCTCCACTTCCTCCACAACCACTAATTCCAAAAGACAATGCTACAGTAAATATCAAGCTTGATATTTTCAGATTTTTATTCATCGGTTACCCCTTTTTTTTTGTGTTTTGGTCAATATTTCAATTGACTATCATATAGACCGATGTAGATTATAACAAAAGATTGTGTCAAATTTGTGTCATGAAAAGTTGTTGTTTGTATTTTATGATATATTAAATCTAGTATCAAATATTTATGTAATAATACAACTACGGAAAATAAAATTATCTAGGAGAAGAGATGAAAAATATAATTTTAGGTATATCCATGATTGCATCTGTTGCATTTGGAGCACAAGGTAGTACGAATGTAGAAGAGGGAGCAAAACCCTTATCTTTAAAGATACTACATTTCAATGATCATCATGGACATCTCGATGATAGTAAGATTAATCTCAAATTTGATGGCAAGAAGACATATGTAAAAGTAGGTGGCTTCCCTAGGATGGCTACTATGATCAAGAAGCTTAGAGATAAAAACAGTTTAGTACTTAGTGCTGGTGATGCGTTTAGTGGTACTCTGTATCATACACTTTTCAAAGGTATGGCAAATGTTGATATGATGAATGATTTGGATCTGGATGCATTTACTCTTGGTAACCATGAATTTGATAATCTAGATGAGGGCTTGGCAACTTTTATAGCTAAAGCTAAGTTTCCTATCATATCCGCAAATGT
>DAOUPF010000223.1 GCA_030626265.1 Sulfurovum sp. | reverse complement strand
TAGAGAAAGTAATTATAGACTTAAATGGAATAATGAGTTTGCTGTGCAACTCGCAAAAGATTACCCAAAAAGTTTTGTAAGAGCTTTAGAATTCCATATTGGAGATGAGCATTATAAGAAGTTAAGATATACAGAATTTGACATCGGCGGTTTTAAAGAGCAGCTACAAGTGAAAATTAAATGGAAAGATAATAAACCTATTATCGCAATTAAAGAATTTTTCCGAGTTAAAGATGAATCTCAAGGTTTTCCAAAAGTATTTAAAGAGTTAAGTTCCTATTTGATTGCAGATTATTTATTAAGCTCAGAAGATGAATTACTTAGACGAATTCAAGTTACTGAGTGGAAGAAAAAAGAAGAAATTGTAAAAGAAGTGAATGAAAATAATATTTATGTTTTACTAAATAGAGAGAGAAAAGAAGTTTATTTTGGTGAAACAAAACTATCTTTATCTAAAAGATATCCTCTTAAGCAAAAACATCATTCATTTGATAATTGGAGTGAGTATTCTGTAATTCAATTACCACCTGAAACATCTGATAATACGAGATTGTTAATTGAACGTGTATTGATTGCTGTTGGCTCTAAGTTGTTTCAGAATTCTGTATATTCAGAACAGTCAGTATTAGATATCAATAATGGATTAAAACTACAAAATAGAAAAAAATAAGCATTAAAAATTAAAAGATAAAGGAAAACTAAAATGGCAAAAGATCACTATTTTGATATAACGGCAAAGCTAGATATGATGGAGATGAAGAATGCAGTCATTATGGCAGAGAAAGAGCTAGCAAATAGATTTGATTTCAAGGGGATAACGGCAGAGATAAAGCTAAACGAAGCAGCAAAGACTCTAAGTCTCAGCTCCTCAACGGACTCAAAGATAGATGCATTAAAAGACATACTAATCTCTAAACTAGTCAAGAGAAATATCGCTGGCAAATCACTAGAAGAGGTGAAAACTGAGGGTATCAGTGGAGGCAATACAAAAGTGATCTATCGTATCGTAGATACCATAGACAAAGATGAAGCCAAGCAGATAGTCAAAGCCATAAAAGCTATGAAAGCAAAAGTAACCCCTACTATCCAAGGTGATGAAGTGAGAGTATCTGGGAAAAAGATAGATGATTTACAAGCTGTTATGGCAGAAGTAAAGACTCTAGAGCTGAAAGCCCCTCTCGTATTTGGAAATTTCAAATAATATTGTAGGGTGTTGTGTCCTCACAACACCCTACACAATATCATGAACAGTGCCCACCACCACAGCATCCTGACTGACCTCTCTCTTCTACTGAGATAGCAAAATTGGCTCCATCTTCTCTCAGCTCAAACTCGTGCTTCTGACAAAACTTTGTGTTCATATGGTTTGCCATACTTTGTGCCTCTAAAAGAGCATCATCTTTTGAGTCGAAAGTTTTATTATTGGTAAAGCTACTTTTTTTGAAACAACCACACTCTTTATCTGCTATTATTGTAAACATTCTAAATCCTTTTGTTATAATGTTTTAAATAGTATCCTAAATAGGATAAAATTTATCTTATTTAATTAATTAAGGGTGATTATGACTACTAAAGAACAAAAAGAGATAGAGAGTGTATGTACATATTGTGGAGTTGGGTGTGATATCACAGCTGTGGTAGAAGACAATAAGATAGTAAAAATATATGCCCAAAATGATGGTGAAGTCTCACAAGGAAAACTCTGTATCAAGGGTAAGTATGGTTATGACTTCGTAGATGCCCCAGATCGTATCAGAGAGCCTCGTATCAAGAGATCTTTTTTAGATAAAAACCCAGAGATTAGAGATGTAGTCTCAGATAGTCTCATCGACTTTGATAGTGAGTATATGACTTGTGATTTGGATACAGCTACAACAGTTATAGCTATGAAGCTAAAAGAGGTAAAGACAAAGTATGGTAGACATAGCTTCTGTGCCATAGGTGGAGCTAGGACATCATGTGAGAGTGCATACACTTTTCAAAAGTTTTGTAGAGAGACTATGGACTCACCCCATGTAGATAACTGTGCTAGAGTATGCCACTCACCATCACTCAGTGGCATGAAAGCGACTATAGGTGAGGGGGCAGCTACCAATCCATACAATGATATCTACGAGACAGACTTTATGCTAGTAATTGGCTCTAACACTATGGAAGCTCACCCTATCATAGCCAATCGTATAGTAGATGTAGCAAAGACTCATAACAATCTAGCAGTCATAGATGTGCGTGAGACTAAGCTAGCCAAATTAGCCAAATACAACTGTATCATCCCCTATGAGGCAAACCTACTCATACTCAATATGATGGCGTATGTTATCATGGATGAAGAGCTATACCACAAGAGTTTTATAGCCAATCGGACAAGGGGCTTTGCGGAGTTCAAGGAGAGAATTCTAGCAGATCCTTACGCCAATCCAGAGTTCTTAAAGGATATAGAGGGTTATGAATATCTAGCAAAAATGGTTCCAAATATTGCTAGAGAGTATGCTATCAAAAAATCTATGATATTTTGGGGGCTTGGTATTACAGAACATTTAGATGGCTCATACGCAGTGATGGCTATCACTCATCTAGCTATGATGACAGGAAACATAGGCAAAACAGGAGCAGGACTCATGCCCCTACGAGGTCAAAACAATGTTCAAGGGGCCTGTGATATGGGCTGCCTACCATACTACTTACCTGATTATCAAGAGCCCAAAGAGATAGGACTTATGACTCCACAGCTAGTAGATGCTATGCTAGATGGCAAGATAAAGGCTCTACTAAATATGGGTGAAGATATCTTGCATATACATTCAAATGTCAACAAGATTGAAAAAGCATTTGATGAGCTGGAATTTGTGGTATGTCAGGAGCTGTTTATGACTGATATTGCCAAAAGAGCAGATGTGGTCATAGGTGTGAAATCTGCATATGAAAAGACAGGGGTGTATGTCAATGCAATGAGGCGACTACACCTATCTCAACCACTAGTTCATAGTGATTTGCCAGATGATTGGGAAGTACTGACACAGATAGATGGCAAGCTTGGAGGAAATTTCAATTTCACCACTAGCGAAGATGTATGGAATGAGGTACGAGAAGTGGCACCTAGGAGATTTTCTGGTGCAGACTACTATAGGCTTGAGAGACATAGAAAGAGAGGTATGCAGTGGCCTATATATCATGAGGATACACCAATCTTGCATCTGCTAGATTTCCGTACAGATGATGGACTAGGTAACTTCATATATCATCAGTATCAGCTCAGAGGTATGATAGAAGAGATATTACAGAAGCAGTTTTATAATAACTCACTAGATGGCTACTACCTAACCACAGGGCGAACCCTAGCACACTATAACAATGCAGCCCAAACTAAAAGAAGCTCCAAGTTACATACCAAATATGATGAAGATATATTGTGAGCCCCTATAGAGGATGAGGAGAAGCTAGGAGATAGAGTCATCATGCGTAGTGAGTATGGT
>DAOUPF010000210.1 GCA_030626265.1 Sulfurovum sp. | reverse complement strand
TCTATGGAAAACATCACTCCACTCTCACCAATATCACTTCGAACCATCTTCATGACCACTACGCTTAGATGAACTTTCAGGTAGTCAAACCCATGATCATATTTGTAGTGAATGGAGCGGTCAGTAAAGTTGGAGGATAGACAGCGTATATAAGCATTTAGAAGTGCATCTAAACCAGCAATATTAAGATAACTGTCATTTTGTCCTGCAAACGAAGCTTCAGGAGAATCTTCAGCAGTTGCAGAGCTTCTTACAGCAAGAGTTACATATTCACCATACTCATCCTTGAGTGCTTCGTAGGCACTTTTTATCTGAAGAACAAGATCATCAGGTAATGTGCAGGCATAGATAATCTCTCTACAAATTTTACCTCTCTTTTGTAGTTGTGTCACATCATCAGGATCAAGGTCATCAAGCTGAGCATGTAGCTTTTCCCAAGCATTATTGTTATCTAAAATATAACGATATGCATCTGCTGTGATAGCAAAGCCATTGGGTATGCGTATACCTTCCTCAGTAAGGTTTTGGTACATCTCGCCCAAAGAGGCATTTTTGCCACCTACAAGCTCAACATCATCTATATTGATATCAGTAAAAAACTTTATGTATTGCAACATATGTTACTCCTCTATAAGATTTTTTATAAATAATCTATATCTATACGTTGATTCTATCATGCTTATCTTTTATAATAGATAAAAGATAAGCATGTGTGTATCACACAAAAGGGTGATGTATTTAAGCTATATTTATGTTAATATCTTCTTATAGAGTAGTGGGAAATAGACTCTATATTTAAAGGAGGTAATATGAAAGGGTTTGTAAAAAGTCCGAAAGTCTTACTTATTTTAGTATCTATCTTTGTGGTTGGGGGTTTGTCAAGTTGCTCCTCTTCTTCTAATAAAGTAGATAGTGGTATTCAGTTTGATATTACAGAAGTGAACTACCATGCAGTAAGTATAGATGAGGGAGAATTGGAAGTAGGGGCTAGACTATTGGCTGCACAGTGTGCTCAGTGTCATGGTACCTATGGTGTAGCAATAGCTGATTGGCCAAGCTTATGGGGATCAGGTAGAGGTATTTCAAAGAATATGGAAGAGTATCAAGATACAAAAAAAGTTAATAATGTAATGCATCTACATGCTTTAACATATACCAATGAAGAGATACAGTTAATAAAAAGTTATTATGAAAAAATAACTTATTCTGTAGCAGAAGGAGGATAGTCATGAAACAATTAACTATAGGTTTAGATAATATCAATGGGTATTTATCAAGACGTGGTTTTATGAAGTCTGGAGTTGGACTTGGGTTAATATTGGGGATGAGTATGTTCTCTTTTGGGCAAGGAACTGGATCTTATAAAATAGTAGTAGTAGGAGGAGGATTTGGTGGTGCAACTGTAGCAAAATATCTTAAGCTATGGGGTAGAGAGTCTGTAGATGTAACACTGGTTGAATCAAATTTAGTATATAGCTCAGATATTTTAAACAGTTTGGTTCTTACCAATCAATTAGAAATTGACCGTTTAGACTTTGATTATAATCAACTTAGCTATGTACATGGGGTGAATATAGTACATGATCATGTAGTCTCTATCGACTCTGAGAATAAGACAGTTTCTTTGGATGGTGGTGCTGAGTTGCATTATAATCGTTTAGTATTATCCCCAGGTATTGATTTTGTTGATATAGATGGATGGAATCCAGAGAAGCTACCTCATGCTTGGAGTGGACGAGAACAAACAGAATTATTAAGAAATCAATTGGAAATGTTTCCATACAAAGGTACTTTTGTATTGAGGGTGCCATCACTACCTTACCGTTGTCCTCCAGCACCTTATGAAAGAGCTAGTTCAATAGCAGATTATCTACGTAAGAATGGGAAAGGAGCAAGAGTTATAGTCTTGGATAGTCAACCAGATATATCTGTTAGTCCTGATATGTTCAAAAGTATCTATGAGGAACTTGGAGTTGAGTATCGTTCAAATATTGAAGTTATAAGTGTTAATTCTGGAGATTATGAAGGTAAAGGTCGTTCCATCACTTTTGCAGATTCTGGAGGTGAAGAAGAGACAATTGAAGCAAGTGTGATCAATCTAATTCCTGATAATAAGGCATCTCAGTTGATTTTTTCAACAGGTTTAGCAGATCCACTAACGGAGAAGTGGGCATTAGTGAATCCTTTGACCTATGAATCCAAAGTAGTGGAAAAAATACATATCTTAGGTGACTCACAAGCTACGGCACAACCTAAAGCTGGGCAGATGGCTAATGCACAAGCCAAAGTTTGTGCAGATGCAATATTAAGACTATTGGCTGAAGAAGAGCCTTATCCTCATCCAATAACTACAGCAGGATGTTTTGCTCCAGTAACGCATAGCAAGGTAAACTGGATGGGTCAAAGTTGGCGATATAATGATGTGTCAGAAAAAATGGAGATAGATGTAGCTCAAACTACTTTAGAGCCTAGTGAAGAAAACTGGGAACCAATGCTAAAGTGGGCAAGTAACCTATTTGCAGATACATTTGGATAATTGTAATAAAGGTATACATGAGACTATTTTAGAGGTTTATTCTTACAGTAAGAAAGATTTTTACTTGTAAGAATATTTACTTCTATTATAGTATAATTGTTCTATGAAACATACAATAGAGAAAATAGATATCTCAGAAATGAGTTATGACTATTAATAATTTAACTTTTGATATATTCAAATCAAAGCAAGCACTACTTTATATAATGTCGATATCAATGGTATTCTCCTTTTATGCATGGTTAAGTCTGTTAAATAATTTTGTGATAGAAGTTGCCTCTTTTGATGGTGCCCAGATAGGTGTATTGCAAAGCTTGAGAGAGATACCTGGTTTTTTGGCTTTTACTGTTGTATTGGCTACTATATTTATACCACAGCAGAGACTTGCCTTTATCTCTATGATTCTGTTAGGTGTTGGTACCGCTTTGACTGGAGTATTCCCTACAGTGATTGGGCTGTATATTACAACAGTATTTATGTCTACAGGGTTTCACTATCTTGAGACTTTAAATCAATCTTTATCGCTACAATGGCTCAAAAAGAGTGAGGCACCTATAGTGCTGGGTAAAATTACAGCAGCAAAATCATTTACAGGGATAATTGTTTTTGCACTGATATATATTATGATGAAGTTTTATTCTGTTGAGTATAAGTGGGTTTATCTATTTTTTGGGGGTATTACCTCATTGCTAGGAGTTTTTGTTTGGATTGCTTTTAAACATTTTGATGACACTGTAGCACAAGAGAAGAAGGTGAGATTAAAAAAAGAGTATTGGTTGTTTTATCTACTTACTTTTCTAGCAGGGGCAAGACGACAGATATTTGTTGTTTTTGCTGGATTTTTACTGGTTGAAAAATTTGGTATGGATATTCACAATATGGTGGCATTATTACTTCTAAACTCTACTATCAATATCTATCTAGCACCAAAGATTGGGAAATTTATAGCAAAGTTTGGAGAAAGACTTACTCTGAGATTTGAGTATATTGGACTGATATTAGTTTTTAGCTCTTATGCTTTTGTAGAGAGTGTATATTTTGCTGCCGCTCTTTATGTGAT
>DAOUPF010000195.1 GCA_030626265.1 Sulfurovum sp. | reverse complement strand
TTCTGTTTACAGTAATATACTAGAATTGATTTTAGTTTTAGTGAGACCTTTTGTTTGGCTTTTTGATGTTGGTAGAGATTTTTTAGGCTTCTTCAAAGCCAAACAAGAAAATCAAACCTATGGTCAAGATAGAGAACAACATCAACATAAACAGCAAGAAGAAAATAGAGAATATAAAGAAGAAAAAAAGCAAAAACAACAATATCAAGAGTATAATGAGCAAGAGAGAGAACAAGCAAAACAAGAGTATCAAAAAGTACAACAAGAACAAGCCAAAAAAGAAGATAAAAATAAAGATTCTAGATGGGATAATTCAGACCCTTATATAGTTCTTGATATTGATAGAAATGCAAGTAAGAAACAGATAAAAAAGAAGTATCATCAACTGTCACTTATCTATCATCCTGATACTACTCTAACCAAGAAAGATGAGTATGAAGAGATATTTAAAAAAATCAATAATGCATATGAAAAGTTGAAATAAGGTTACTAATAAGTTACTAAATTAATTTTTGCTATAATTAGGAGATTTTAAATAGTCTCTCAAAGTATCATTTTTTGGGGGTTTAAGTGGTGGCGCTGGACGGAATCGAACCGCCGACACAAGGATTTTCAATCCTTTGCTCTACCGACTGAGCTACAGAGCCACTTTTAAGAGGGTAGAATTATAACGGTTAAAGATTAAGTATTACTTAAATTTTTGACTGTGGCTAGAAAAAGGTCACCTCTTTTGATATATGATGGAAATTGATCAAAGCTGGAGGCTGCTGGGGATAGTAGAGCCAATTCATCTTTGAGTAGATTTTTGTCTATTTTTTTTATAGCAATATCAATAAATTTGCATCCATGACATGGAATCTCTCTGTCTTTTGCCATGTCTATTAGTTTGTCATTATTGCTTCCTACTGCATATAGTACAATATCGTATTTTGATATCATATCCATGAGCGGGTTCAAGTCTGCACCTTTGTCATCACCACCAAGAATTAGGTGAATTTTGTGATCTTTGTATGTGTTGATAGCTTGTGTGGTGGCATCTACATTTGTAGCTTTTGAGTCATTGACCCAGAGTCTGCCTTTATAGTCTCTAGTCTCCTCTTGTCTATGGTGATCTAGGGTAAAACTGTTGAGTAGTTTATAGTCTGCTTCTTGAAATAGTGTCATTGTTACGGCTAGAGAGAGTAGAGCATCTTGTAAAAAAGCAGCTTTGTATCTAAGCTTAGAAGCATCTAAAGCAAAAAATTCCTCCAAAAACTCATTGTCATCATACTCTACTACCCAAGCTTTAGTTTGAGGTAGGTTTAAGCCTTTGGGTACCAAGGCTAGCTCTCCTTCTCTCATAGTCAGTAGTGGCTTTAGTTTGTCAGCCTCATACTGCTCTGGAGTATTATGCCAGTCTAGATGATCTGGGGTGATAGGTAGCAGTAGGTATATATCTGGTGATGCATGATTGGTATGGTGTAGGGTATATGAGCTACTCTCTAGTACCCATATGGGTGCATTGGAGTCTAGTGCTGCTAGTGGTGTTCCTATATTGCCACCACTGAGAGCCCCTCGTTTTTCCAGTATACGGGTAAGCATTTGTGTAGTGGTGGTTTTGCCATTGGTTCCACTAATCCATATAGTAAAAGGCTTCTTTTTTAGGGAGCAGTTATTGGATAAGAAATAATCGTATTCGCTGAGTAAATTTTTAGCTTTTTTTATGAGTGGGTTATTTGGTTTTAGGCTTGGAGTTGTTATCTCTAGGGAGCTTTTCTCTGGATCAAATTGGGATGATGGGTGGATTTGGTTACCATGTTCATCTGTATATGATTCTTTGCAGTTATCATCAAAAAATATACAACCACCACCTAAACTTTTAGCTATTGCTTTTGTAGTTAGACCGTATCCAAAAAGGGTAGGCTTCATGCAAAAATCCTTTGGATTTTTTTAGTAAATAGTAAATAGTAAATAGTAAATACTCCAGAAGTATCACTACAATACCTACTCACTGCTCCCTGCTCCCCGCTCCCTATCATCTATCGTATCTTCAAGGTTATTAGTGCCAGCAGGTTTGCTAAAAAGGCTATCATCCAGAATCGTACTATGATTTTATTCTCTGCCCATTTTTTCATCTCAAAGTGGTGATGTATAGGAGCCATGAGAAATACTCGTTTATTGCGTAGTTTGTAGCTACCAACTTGCAGTATCACTGATACAGTTTCTATGACAAATATGATACCAACAAGGACTAAAAGTACTTCACTCTTACCAAGGATCGCCATGTACCCCAAAAATGCACCGATAGATAGAGAGCCAGTATCTCCCATAAATAGCTCTGCTGGGTAGCAGTTGAACCATAAAAATGCGAGTAAGGCACCTGAGAGTGCAGATGATATGATGAGGATTTCACCTACACCTTTTATGTTGGGCAAGAGGAGGTAATCAGAGAAAATAGCATGACCCGTGATATAAGCTATGATACCTAGCGTACCTAGTCCTATAATAGTAGGCACAGTAGCTAGACCATCTAGCCCATCAGTTAGATTGACAGCATTACTGGTAGCCACAAGTACTATAACCCACAGTAGTATAGACCAGTTACCCATATCAAATATAGGTGTTTTGATAAATGGCACATAAAACTCTGTTGGGAAGTCAGCAATAAATATTAGCACTAAAGCAATCACAATAGAAACTGCAATCTGTAGAGCAAATTTAGCTCTAGCACTAAGTCCCTCTAGGTTATCTCCAGATAGTATTTTGCCTAAATCATCTTTGAGACCTACTATTGCAAATCCTATGATAGTAGCCAGCCCAGCAATTATATGCCAATTGGTCAAATCAGCGGTAAAAAGAGATGCTATGACAGTGGCGGATATAAACACTGCTCCACCCATAGTAGGGGTATCTTGTTTGTATTCGTGTATAGGTACATATTTGTTGATAGGTTGGTTTGCTTTTCTTGCCTTTGCCCATGCCATATACCGTGGCAGTAGAAAAATAGTCAAACAAAATGCTAGGAAAAAAGATATACCAGCACGAACAGATATATAACCAAGTATGTTTATGTCAAAAATATGATGAAAGTAGTAGAGCATGAGTCTCATTTCAATGTTTTTTTATATAAGAAATGCTATTTTACTATAATTAAGATAAGAAATTAGGAAAAATTAAGAAATGAAATCACAAAAAACTATTTTAATCATCACAGATGGTATAGGATGTAAGCCAGACAGCACTTGTAATGCCTTTAAGGATGCTAGCAAACCTACATATGATAAGCTATTCCTATCAACCCCAAGAGCACTCATATCTACTCATGGACTAAGCGTAGGTTTACCAGAGGGTCAGATGGGTAACTCTGAGGTAGGACATATGACTATAGGTTCTGGGCGAGTCTTGTATCAGGATTTGGTAAAAATCTCTCTAGCACTTAGTGATGGTGGTATGGCGAAAAATGAAGCACTCACCCAAGCACTCCAACAGAGTGAAAGAATTCATCTGATAGGCTTACTTAGTGATGGTGGAGTACACTCTCATATCCAACATACTATAGGTTTGGCAAAGATAGCAAGAGATGAGGGTAAAAGGGTGTATCTGCATCTCATCACTGATGGTAGAGATGTATCGCCTCTATCTGCATGTCAGTATATTCAGCAGATAGAGGATGTTTGTGATGAAAATGTTAGTATAGCTACTATAGGTGGGCGTTTCTATACTATGGATAGAGATAATCGATGGGAGAGAATAGAAAAAGGTTACAACGCTATAGCCATAGCAAATC
>DAOUPF010000065.1 GCA_030626265.1 Sulfurovum sp. | reverse complement strand
AGTGCTTTTTTGTTACCATTTAGCTTGTATATGTTGAGTAGTAGCTCTATCTTAGAAGCTTCTGGGAATTTAGGTCTAGTATCAAAACCTCCATACTCTTTGTCAAAACTATGCTCTATATCTGTTAAAACTTTTGATACTATCCCCATGGTCAGGTTTTTATCTAGACTCTTATTTATCTGTTTTGCATTTTTGTATACCGTGACTAGCTTGGCTATCTCTTCTGGTTTTTTCTCATATCTATTGGCAAAATTAGGTAACATCTCACTCATACCTATCGAGCCATATCCTCTAGTAGCAGGTATATATATGGCTATATGTAGAGGCTCTAAATCTGGAGTCAAAAATACATTGAGAGGCCAACCTCCCCTCTTGCCATTTACATCTAGATATAGTTTTTGATACTTTTTATCTATCTGTGGCAACTCTTCTCTGTCTATTTTGATAGATATATAGCTTTCATTGAGTAGCATTGCTATACCCTCATCCTCAAAGCTCTCCTCCTCCATCACATGACACCAGTGACAAGTGCTATAGCCAATAGATAGAAATATCAGTTTGTTCTCTCTCTTGGCCCTCTCTAGTGCTTCATTCCCCCATGGATACCACTCTACTGGGTTATGAGCATGCTGTCGTAGATATAAGGAATCTTCATTTATCAAATCATTTGTAAACTTATGTTCTGCATATAGTGATTGAAATATAAATAGTATAAATATAATTTTTTTCATTCAATATTGTACTAGTTTTATAATAATAGCAAATGAATAGATATCAAAAATTATTTACTTTCCATTTACACTATTAGACTAATATTTTGCTTACAATATCACTAAAGGCAATAGATGAAAAGTATAATCTTAGGAGCTATTATGTTACTAACAACAATAACTGCAAATGACCTCAAAAATGAGCAGTCCCCATATCTACTACAGCACAAAGACAATCCAGTCTCATGGATGGCATGGAGCAAAGATACACTATCAGAGGCTCTAAAGCAGGATAAGCTTATCTTCCTCTCTGTAGGCTACAGTACTTGTCACTGGTGTCATGTGATGGAGGAGGAGAGTTTTGAAGACACGGAGGTGGCAGAGGTATTGAACAAAGACTATATATCTATCAAAGTAGATCGTGAAGAGATGCCTCAGCTAGATAGCTTCTATCAGTCTGTGTATCAGACTATGAACCGTAGAGGTGGTGGATGGCCACTGACTATCATCATGACACCTGACAAAAAGGCATTTTGGAGTGGTACATATATCCCAAAGAAGAATCTCATAGGACTACTATCTGAGATATCTGAGATATACAAAAATGACAGAAAAAAGATCACTGATAGTGCAAATGAACTACATGAGATAGCAAACAGAGCCAATACCCAAGATATACAAGTCATAGACTCAGATTTGCAAAAGACTATAGATACATTTACATCCGCTGTTACGGATGGATTTGATGCAAAACATGGTGGTCATGGTGGTGCACCAAAGTTTCCACGAGCTACTATGCTAGAGGCGATGCTAGACCTATATAGTATCAATGGTGACACAAGCTTACTCCAGAAGGTAAACTTCACTCTCAAAGCTATGGCTGAGGGTGGTATATATGACCAGATAGAGAGTGGGTTTTATCGCTATAGTGTAGATAAACAATGGCTCATACCTCACTTTGAAAAGATGCTCTATACCCAAGCAGAGCTACTGAGAGTATATACAAAAGCATACGCTATCACCAAAGATAAGAAATATAAGACTGTGATTGATGACCTTGTGGCTTTTATAGACAAGAGATTTGCAAAAGATGATTTGTTATATAGTGCGAGTGATGCTGATAGTCTGACTGAAAAAGGGCATAAAGAGGAGGGATATTACTTCGTATTTAAATACGAAGATACATATACATATCTTAAAAACAAAGGTTATAGCCTAGAGGATATAAGGGCTATTCTAGATTACTTTCACATAACAAAGAAGGGTAACTTCGAGCATGGGCAGACTAACCCTCATATAGCAAAAAACAGCCCTATCAAAAACCTAGAAAAAGTAAAAAGAGACCTAGAGGATCTAAGAGCCAAAAAGAGCTATCCTTTTGTAGATAACAAGATACTCACCTCATGGAATGCTATGTATATCAGCTCACTATTTGATACTGCAAAAATAGACTCAAAATACGGAGATAGAGCTATAACCCTACTAAATACTCTCATAGAAAATATGTATGTCAGCAGTACCCTTTATCATCAAAAACTCATAGGTAAGAAGCTCAAAGTAAAAGGTTTGTTTGAGGATTATGCCTTTTTGATAGATGCTTTGACTGAAGCATACCAGTTTAGCTATGACAAGAGATATATGGTACTAGCCAGCATACTGGCAAATGATGGAGTAAACAAGTTCTATAGAGATGAGCAGTGGTATCTAAGTGACGATGAGTTCCAAACCACAAGCTCTCCATATGATAGTGCATATGCTAGCCCACAGTCAGTGATGACAAAGGCTCTATTTAAACTCTCAACTCTCACAGATGATACCAAGCTATATGCACTAGCCAAGAAGTCTATCAGCCAAAACTCTGGCATGATGCAACAGTACCCAAGCTCTATAGCCTCTGCTTTCAATACTTTTGTCGGATACAAAACAGAATACAAAGTACTTAAATCAACCCAAGAAAATCTACTGAAAAACAGAGACACTATAAACAAGCTAGGCAACCCATATCTACTAACAAAAGCCATAGATATAGAGGATGGCAAATATCTAGCTTGTACGATAGATAGATGTTTTGCTACCGAGAGTGATTTGAATGTAGTACTAGCAAAGGTTGAAGAGAATTCTAAGAAGTAACCTGAGACTGTGAAAAAAGCTATTGTTTCGGAAGTGAATGCTTTAGATTCACTTGAAGGGACTAAAGTCTCCACTTCCTACTCATATCATCCGAGAAGGTGATATGTCAAAGTAGACTCTTGATAAGTTTCATAGAAAATACAGCTACTAAAAATACGCCCAAATACTGTACATACTTACCATATTTGCTCATCCATATCTTCTCTTTCTCTTTACTCTTTGATACCGATATTTTGCCTTGACCTACAAAATACAGATAAACACCAAGTCCTATCTGAAATATATTTACTATTATATCTATCATTATTTTCCTCCTTTAACCCGAATTATGCAATAGAATTGTAAAAATAGTGCTTAGTGCTTGTATTTAGGGTGTTTGCAAGAAATTTGAGTTTAACCCGAAGGTTAAGCGATGATTTCGTGTAAATGCCCTAGATGCAATGACTTGTGCTAGTTTTGTAATCTCTGTTGCATATTTTGGGTTTAATCATATAATCCAGCACTCAAGTACCGCTCACCAGTATCACATAGTATAGTCACTATGACCTTGCCTCTGTTCTCTTCTCTAGCAGCTACTTGTGATGATACAAATGCATTGGCTCCAGAGGATATACCTACTAGTAAACCCTCATCTAAAGCTAAATTCTTTGCCGTTATTATAGCATCTTCATCATCTACTTGTACTATCTCATCATAGATTTTGGTATTTAGCACAGATGGCACGAACCCTGCCCCTATACCTTGTATAGCATGAGGTGCTGCTCTCTGCCCACTGAGTACTGCCGAACGCTTAGGCTCTACGGCTATGATTTGTATATCTGGGTTGTGCTTTTTAAGTATCTCACCTACTCCTGTGATTGTCCCCCCTGTTCCTACTGAGGCTACAAATATATCTACTTTGCCCTCTGTATCCTCTAGTATCTCTAGAGCTGTAGTCTCTCTGTGGATTTGTGTATTTGCTTTGTTGGCAAACTGCTGTGGTACAAAAGAGTTGGCTATATCAAATGATAGTTCTCTAGCCTTATCTATAGCCCCTGTCATGCCCTTTTCAGGCTCAGTCAAGATCAGCTCTGCTCCTAGTGCTTTGAGTAATTTTTGTCTCTCTATACTCATGGAGCTAGGCATTGTCAATATAAGCTTGATACCTTTTGCTGCACACACACCAGCCAGTCCTATACCAGTATTTCCACTTGTTGGCTCTATGATGACTGTATCTTTATTGATGAGATTATTCTCTAGAGCTTGTTTTATCATATTATTGCCAATTCTATCTTTTACAGAGTGAGTTGGGTTTAAAAATTCACACTTACCCAAGACAGTAGTTTCATTTTGGCTAGCTATGTTCAGTTTAAGCAATGGAGTATTGCCTATAAGTTCTGTAATGTTATCAGCATATTTCATATCTTAATCCTTAAATACTATAATGCAAACAGGCATTATATGTCTCTTCATACTCTTTTAGCTCAGTTAGACTAAGCTCAAAAATAGCTTTTATCCTATCCTCTACATCTTGATAAAATAGCCCCAATGCAGTATTGCTACTGTCCATATCCACAACAGATAGATTATCCTCTAGTACATACAGTATATCTCTAACTATGATATCTTCAGGGCTCTTAGACAATATATAGCCACCCTTTGGACCTCTAATACTCTTGATAAACCCTGCTTTTCTAAGCTTTCCTAGAAGTTGCTCTAGGTAGTTTTGAGGGATATTTGCATTTCTGGATATCTCTCTTACTTGCATTGGTTTATCATCTATCTTTTGTGACAGCTCATATATAGCAGCCAAACCATACATACCCTTCGAGGTAATAAGTGCCATATCTACTCCTGCCTATTAACCAATAGCTTGTTGCAAATCTTCTATCAGATCTCTAGTATCCTCAAGCCCAACGCTTAGTCTGATGACAGTTGGTTTGATACCTGCACCCTCTAACTCCTCTTTATTCATCTGTGAGTGAGTGGTGCTAGCTGGATGAGTGATGAGTGACTTTGAGTCACCTATATTGACCACTACTGAAAATAACTTTGCAGAATCTATCACATTTTTAGCCTCTGCATATGAGCCTACCTCAAACGATATCAACCCAGAAGATTGTCCATCTTTGAAGTACTTCTGAGCTTTAGCATAGCCCTCATCTGATTCTAGTCCAGGGTAGCATACATTTGATACTTTTGGATTGGACTCTAGATATTTGGCTATCTCCAAAGCATTTTTAGAGTGCTTCTCTACTCTCCGCTCTAAAGTCTCTAGACCATTTATCAATAACCAAGAGTTAAATGGAGCCTGTGCAGCACCCAAATCTCTCAAAAGTGACAATCTAACTCTCAATGTAAAGTTAGGCAGTGGCACATCAGTATATACTAGCCCATGATACGATGGATCTGGTGTAGTAAAGTGCTCATATCGCTCAGAGTTGGCTTTGAAAAACTCAGCCATACCCTCTCGTTCTACTATGATACCGCCTATAGCTGTACCTTGACCATTGGTGTACTTAGAAGTCGAGTGTACGACTATATCTACACCCCATTTGATAGGGTTAAACAGTGCTGCTGTGGCTACTGTGTTGTCACATACAGTCATCACTCCATTTCTCTTGGCTATCTCTGTGATCTTCTCTATATCAGCTATGGCTATCTGAGGATTTGATAGTGATTCAAAGAAGATTGCCTTTGTCTTATCATTTATCTGCTCTTCCAAATCAGAAGCATCTGAGCTTTTAAATACACTAGCAGTGATACCAAATCTCTTCATAGTATGAGTGAGCAGTGTCACCGCACCACCGTAAAGCTTATCAGAGATGAGTACATTGTCCCCAGCCTCTGCCACATTGGCGATAGCATAAAATATCGCACTCTGCCCACTAGCCACACATATAGCTGCCTCACCACCCTCTAATGCTGCAAATCTCTGCTCCAGCACATCAGTAGTAGGATTGGTCAGTCTAGTATATATAGGTCCTAGCTCTTTGAGTGCAAAAAGATTTGCAGCATGTTCAGAGTCTCTAAAAGCATAAGCCGTAGTCTGTGTGATAGGTACGCTCATAGCACCGAAAGCTTGTGTACCATCATATCCAGCATGTATAGCAGAAGTCTGTTTTTGCATTTTATTATCCTTGTTTATTTGAATTAGTTATGTAGAATTATATAATCTTTTTCTGTTAATGTCAAGTAGATTGATATATATTGATAAATATTCATTTAATGGTCTATATCTAAATACTTGACTATTTTAATATAGTATCTAAATTAAGCTTGTACTAGTTTTGTAATCTCTCTTGCATATCTCAGGTTTATATAAGTATAGGGGAAGGAACAACACCATTAAGTTAAGCAATCTCACGGAAGTGAAGAGTTTACTCTCACCCATATATTTGGTGGGACTAAAGTCTCCACTCCCAAAAAAGTACCTTAACTTAATGGCACTGAGGGGAGGGAAGAAGAGAGATACCAAATAAACTTTCAAAACTATATATAGTTTTTACTCATTTTATTTGGTATTGGATATATTTATACTATTTTTTACTCTCCATACCTATTAACACTCTCTTCAGCTATAACTGTTGTTCCTGTAGCTTCACCATCACTCACCCACATCTTGGCTAAACTAGAATCCATAGTATGAAATACAACCTTTCCATTTAACCCTCCATATATCACAGGATAGTCAGCATAGTTATCATCTTGTATCTCAGAGACCATTTTTGTACCATCTACTGTACCATCACTCACCCATAGCTCTCTACCATGTGTGCCATCATCAGCCGTGAAGTACAACTTGTTGTCTACTGCAGTATGACCATGCAGCATATGTGTATATACCCCTGGATTTATATCTTTAATCATAGTAGTAATAGTGCCATCTGTTATCCATAGCTCATCATTGCTAGAGAAGTATAATTTATCATTAGATTTTGTCAGGGCATAGATATGATGAATAGGTATAGTCTTTACTTTTGTAGCATTACCTGTAGTGCCATCACTCATCCACAATATATGGTCTATACCATCTGTTGTCACACAATACAACTTATCCCCTACTACAGTAAACTGCTTTGGCTCTGAGTTACCACCCCCTGGCTTTAAATCTCCTACTATCTTTGTACCAGCTACTGTACCATTACTCTCATATAATTCACACCCTGCTCCAGTCCCATCATCACCAGCAAAATAGACTTTATCATTGAAACTTACTAGCTTAGTTCTCTCATTACTACACATCTCTATGCCAGCTCTTATCTCTGATGTTCCT
>DAOUPF010000471.1 GCA_030626265.1 Sulfurovum sp. | reverse complement strand
TTATAGGTATTCAGACAAAAATAGATAGTAATGTTACTATAGAGTTCTCAGCTAGTGAAGCACTATTTTACGCATACAATGAGACAAAAAAAGCCTCTATACTCATAGCAACAGGCGTAAAAAAAATGGCTACAGGTGAAGTAGATGCCAAACATGTGGGAGGGGCTATCACTATATTTGATGTGATTATGAAGTTTGCAGAGAAGGGTATTACCTATCTGCTATTTATCATGGCACTGATATCAGTCAATCTAGGTGTCCTAAATCTACTACCAATTCCAGCTCTTGATGGCGGGCATATCATGTTCAATCTATATGAGATAATCATCCGAAGAGAGCCTAGTGAGAGTGCTATATACTATCTCACTCTAGTTGGCTGGGTAATGCTATTTGGACTTATGGGTTTAGGACTGTATAATGACATCAACAGATTATGGGGTTGATATAATTACAACCAACTATATATATCTACAAATACGACGTAATGAAAAGTCTGTGAGGCTAAATCATAGCTTTTTATTATAATGAACCAAGTAATCATCAATCAATTTAGACTTCAAACTTTCAGTAATACCTTGATGTAATTTGTAGATAAACCCTCTTTTATGCCTACTATCACGTAGTTTGATTAGGTTTTTAGCCTCACGTTTTTTTCATTACGTAGGAAATTTTAACAAGACACGATAATCTAACTGCACTTACATATTGAGAGCAGACTCGTACAAATATATAACTTTATTAGGTTTTACCTCTCTTTTATCTATCGCTAACTAAAAGATACAGTTACTATTTTTTTATATTTTTGATAAGCTGATAAGCTTGGTTTATCTCCTGTGTTTTAGCAGTTGCTTCTTCTATATAAGATTCGTCTTTATCTTGTGATTTTATGATATCGGGATGATATTTTCGTACAAGATTTCTAGAGCTCTTCTTGATAGTATTCATATCATCACCCTCATTGACACCTAAAATATCACAAGCTTCTCCAAGACTCATTGCTTGCTGTTTATTTTTTCTCATATTTTCAAACTTACGCAGCATATTATTATATTCATTAGGAGTAATATTTAACTCTTGCACAATTTCACGCAAAACCTTATCTTCATCTGAACAGATTCCACTATCTACAAATGCAAGTTGGATTAAAAACTCTACAAATTGTTTACGTTTTAGCCTGCTAGGTCCCAGTAGTTTA
>DAOUPF010000095.1 GCA_030626265.1 Sulfurovum sp. | reverse complement strand
TGCAGATTTTCTCTTGATATACATCCATGAAAAATTTAGAGTCATCAGTGTCCAGATACCCTCTTTAGATAAAAAGTTTAACTTATCTTCTCCATGATGCCCACCCATAGCTATAGCCATTATCAATCCTGTGATAAGTAGTATAACAATAAATGGTATCACAAGATTAAAAAGTTTCCCCATAACCTGTAGAGTTTTACCTAGTTTAATCTTTGGTTCATCTATACCTTGTAATACAGGATGTACGGTAAATCGAATAGCTATCATACCACCTACCCATACAAAAGCAGAAAGAACATGCAAAAATACTATTGTGTGTGCATAATCATGAAACAGTGCTTGCATATTAAAGATTCTCCTCTAGATATACTAGAGCCTTTTCTTTGGCCTCAGATATCTTGGATGCATCCTTACCTCCAGCTTGTGCGAAGTCTGGACGACCTCCACCTCCACCACCTAGAATTGGAGCTATATTTTTTATCCAATCACCAGCTTTAACCGCAGTCTCTTTTGAACCACAAGCTATCATTACCTTGTCACCCTTTTTTTGAAATAACATGATAGCGATATTAGGGTGTTTGTTTTTAGCCTCATCTATCAGCTCTTTGATATCCCCTGATTCTACCTCATCTACTATAACTGCTGTACCATTAATCTGGGAGGCTGTCAACTCTTTTTTACTAGAGCTTTGTGCTATCTGCACCTCTTGTTTGAGAGTTTTTATCTGCTCTTTTAGCTTGGAGATTCCTGCTAGTGGGTTTTGGTTTTTAAGTTCAGTTTTGATATCGACTAACTCTGTTCTCAATCCTTTTACTGCCTCTAACGCAGCGTTACCACACACAGCCTCAATTCTACGAACTCCTGCACTCACACCACTCTCTTTAGAGATCATAAACAGACCTATCTCACTAGCTCTATCTACATGCGTACCACCACAAAGCTCTATAGAGTCAGTAGAGAAGCTCACTACTCGAACCTCATCACCATACTTCTCACCAAACAGAGCCATAGCTCCAGAGTTTTTGGCATCATCTACTGACATTACTTCAGTTTTTCTATCTATATTTCGGCTTATCTTGTCATTGACCCAAGCTTCTACTTGGTCTATCTCTTCACTATTCATAGGCTTTGGATGAGAGAAATCAAATCGCAATCTTGACTCATCATTGAGTGAGCCAGCCTGAGAGATATGCTCACCTAGTATATCTCTCAAGGCAGCGTGTAGTAAGTGAGTAGCTGAGTGATGCTTCTCTATCTCAAAACGATTTACAGCAACTTCTGCCTCTACCTCATCACCTACAGAGAGCTTGCCTTCCACTTCAGACATATTCATATCAAGAAACTTTTTAGTCTCTGTGACATTAATTGTAAGAGAGAGGTCACCCCGACCTACGAGCTTGCCAGAGTCTCCTACCTGTCCACCTGATTCTGCATAAAATGGTGTCTGCTCTAGTAATACCCAGCCTTTGCCATCTATGCTAGACACCTCTTTGAACTCTTCATCTAGTAGAGCTAGGACTTTTGTTATGATTGTGGTACTCTCATACCCGACAAATTCATTCTCTCCAAACTGCTCTTTGAGCTCTTTAAAGTCACCCGTAGCTACTGCATCTCCTGTACCTTTCCAGTTGGCTTTGGATTGTGCTCTCTGAGCTGACATCCTAGCATCAAAAGCATCACTATCAAGGCTGATATCTTTCTCTCGTAGCATATCTTGTGTGAGGTCTAGTGGAAAGCCATATGTATCATAGAGTTTGAATGCTACTTCACCATCAAATACATCTGTAGTACTTTTCAACTCCTCATTAAAGAGCTTAATACCAGCTTCAATAGTATCAAAAAATCTCTCCTCCTCTAGCTTCATAGATGTCTTGATAGCTTCTGCTTTGCTAGTGAGATAGTCATATTGTCCACCCATTAGTGTGACTAAAGTATCTACTAATTTATACATAAATGGTTCACGAAGTCCCAACAGATATCCATGACGAATAGCTCTACGCATGATTCGTCTCAGTACATATCCACGCCCTTCTTTGTCAAAGTTAGTACCTTGTGCTAGGAGGAAAGAGCAAGAACGAAGATGATCTGCTATGACACGATATGATGCAGAATTAGGAGCATCAAAGTCATAGTCAGTACCTACAAGTTTACCAATTTTATCCAGAAATGGCATGAAGAGTGAGGAGTGATAGTTGTTTAGCTTACCCTCTTTGATAGCTACCACTCTCTCTAGACCCATGCCCGTATCAACACTAGGTTTTGGTAGTGGGTTGAGTGTACCAGTCTCATCTCTGTAGTACTGCATGAAGACTAGATTCCAAATCTCTAAAAATCTATCACCCTCTCCACCCATCTTGTCCTCTGGAGTATTGAAGTGCTCTGCACCTTGGTCATAAAATATCTCAGAGCATGGACCACATGGTCCCACATCACCCATCTGCCAGAAGTTATCTGCATCTCCAAAACGTAGTATCCTATCAGCTGATATATGCTCACGCCATAGCTCAAATGCCTCATCATCACTGTCATGTACTGTCACCCAAAGGTTATCAACAGGCAAGTCTAGATACTTCTCATCAGTGATATACTCCCAAGCCATAGCAATAGCCTCTTTTTTGAAGTAATCTCCAAAAGAGAAGTTACCAAGCATCTCAAAGAGAGTATGGTGTCTAGCAGTGTAACCTACATTGTCCAAGTCATTGTGCTTGCCTCCAGCTCTGAGACAAGTCTGTGAGCTAGTAGAACGTGGAGGATTTGGGATAGGAGCCTCACCTGTAAATATGTTCTTGAACTGAACCATACCAGCATTGGTAAACATCAGCGTAGGGTCATCTGGCACTAGAGGAGAACTAGTCACAAGACCATGATCTCTTGTCTGAAAATAATCTAAAAATGATTGTCGAATATCCATATATATTGTCCTAAAATAAATTGAAGATATTTTAGCTAAATTGTGGTTATTGGGAGGTTATATTAAGTTTTTTACTTCTGCTGTATCTTATGTTCCATATAAATAAAATATGGAACATAAGATATCTAAGGATATCTAATTGTGCATGTATCGTTTATATAAAATCCACCATCTGCCCATACATGACTAAAATGCCCATTTGCATCTGTTATGCCAGAATAAGGTGTGAGCCCGCTACCTGTATTGTAAGTACAAGAATAAGGCAATCCTGCCACCCCTACAGTGCCATTATCTATAAATAACGCCCTATCTGTAGTATCATTAGCAGGGTCAAAATAAAAGGTACATTCATCACCACTAGAATCAAAATCAAAATCTCCATTAAAACCAGTAAATCCAGAATAACCACTATCGCACTCATAATAAACATCAGACATTCCATTAACCCCAATATCTACAAGATAGTTTACATCATGTAACCTATCATCAACATCACCACCAGCACACCCACTCAATATCAAAGTAGCAAATCCAGCCAAACATACACTCAAAATCTTTTTCATACTAACCCTTTCCTTTTATATAACACTATTATACTATAAAATAGTGTCAAAATTGTGTTAAAAGTTTAGCGATTTGCTTACTTCCATCTTTTTCTACTATCTCCATGAGACCTATACTTCTATCTTTCATATCCTCTTCTACTAATCCTAGTATAACATCCTCATCTATCTCATTCTCTCTCATGAGCCATGCTAAGTCTTTCTCTACTAAGAACTGAGCATTGTAGTACTGATGATCACTTGCTGCATATGGATATGGGATGAATAGTGTAGGCAGAGCAGTGGCAGAGAGCTCCCATAGTGTAGATGCACCTGCTCTAGCTATAGCAAAATCTGCCTCTTTCATATACTCTGATAGCTTATCAGTAAAGCCAAATACTTCTGCCTCGATACCTAGCTCCTCATATGCTTTGGCTATCTCATCTATATTTCTCTCACCTGCTTGGTGTATGATACGGATGCCTTTATCTTGAAGTTTCGGGGCAAGGCTTAGTGCCAGTTTATTGATAGCTTGTGCCCCCTGTGAACCACCTAGAAATACAATAGTCTCTACTTTCTCTCTCACTCTTGCATTGTCAAAAAATATCTTTTTGATAGGATATGCTTTTATAGGACTATCTTCTTCGTATGATGATATAAATTTAGTAGCGTATGGCTGTAAAAATCTATTTAGAGAGCCCAATGCTGCATTTTGTTCATGAATGACTAGAGGAATGCGAAGTGCTTTGGCAGCAAAAGAGCTAGCAGCAGAAGAGAAACCACCTACAGAAAACACTACAGATGCTTTATGTTTTCGTAGAAGTTTTATAGCTTTATTGGTTGCCTTGATAAGCATCCAAAGTGATTTGACTTTACCGAATATTCCTTGATTGACTACACCTCTAGTCTCCAAGAAATACTTTTGAGAAAAATCACTATCTTCTCCAAACCACTGTCTGTCTTGACCTTGAGTAGAGCCTATATAGACAAGCTCTTCACTCTTCAAGTGCTCTTTAACTGCTTTGATGATAGCTAGATGCCCACCTGTTCCACCACCTGTCATTACTATACTCATAATCTCTCCTCAACTCTTGTCTTTGTTTTTTTGGAAATCATTAGAACCAATCCAATACCAAGTGAACTAGCCATAATATGTGACCCACCATAGCTTAGAAATGGTACAGCTATCCCTTTGATAGGTATCAACCCAGAAATACCATAGCTGTTGACCAGAAATGACAATATGATAATAAGCCCAATACCCATACTAAATAGATGATAAGTAGGGTTCTCCACTCTAGAAGCGATCTTAAATATCCTAAATACTATCAAAAGCATCAACAAAGAGACTATTACTAACCCCAAATATCCAAGCTCCTCTGTAATGCCAGCTAATACAAAGTCAGTATGCACTTCACTCAAATAGCCTAGTTTAAACTGACCGCTACCAAGCCCTTGACCTAAGAAATTGCCATTATGTATAGAGTTTAGTGAGTTTGCGATTTGAGATGACTCTTGGGCTACTTCTACTCTAAATTCTGAAGCTATTGATTGTGGAAAATAATCTAAAAAACCATCTTGCACAGTAGACCACCAACTCTTGATACGAGCCATACGGTGTGGAGCTATACTAATAAGTACTACAAATGCAAGAAGTCCTATACCAAGGTTTAAAAAAAACAGCTTCATACTTCTACCTGCAAAAGAGAAAAGAATAACCAGCATAATAGCTAAAACCATCACTTGTCCTAAATCTTTTTGAAATACAGCGATAAACATAACGGCAACACCAAAGATAATCATATATGGAAATACTATTTTTGCTTCATTCCAAAGTGATACTTTCCCATGATTTAGTATCTTTCTTGAAAAGCTCCAAGATAGAAAAAAGACAAATCCTACCTTGAAGAATTCTACAGGAGAGAGAGATATGGGTCCTAGTCGTATCCATCGTTTAGCTCCAAGTATACTCTTGACTAGAGACTCTGGCATAAACGGCATAGCTATCATAGCTATAAATGCTACTGCAAATAGAGTAAATCCTATGATAACAAACCATCTGTCAGGATCTAGACGACTCAAAAACACCATCAATGAAATTCCCAAGATTACTGCTATCAGCTGTCTGATAAAAAAGTGCAACCCCAATACCCCATCATATAGATCATAATATAGAACAGCAAAGGTAGAAAGAGAGTAACTCATCATCAGTGAAATAGTAAAAAGGATGATAATGGAGGCAAAAAGTGGCTTATCAATCATGTTATTTTCTTATTTTTCTATTTTTTAGTATCAATTTATAGTATTATAGTCAATTTGAAGATAAAATCTACTAAAATATTACAAAATTATCTACCTATTATAAAAATTATGGAGAAAAAATGATAACAAGTAGTGGCACATTTCAGCAGAAGCCTTTACGTACACTAGTATTATTTTTGATATTAGCACTTTTTGTTATCATATTCTTAATATCTATATTCCATGGTATTACCTCCGATAGAAACTTAC
>DAOUPF010000290.1 GCA_030626265.1 Sulfurovum sp. | reverse complement strand
CTCTCTGTTGCACTTGCCCTCAGATTACTCTGGCCATCTGTTAGATGGAGCCCTGCCTCACACGCAGCCCGGACTTTCCTCTAGTGACTTACGCCACCAGCAACTACCTGCTGTACCTATATGGAATTATATCAAAATAATGATACAAACTATAAATGAATATTAATACTTTGTATATTTTTGCATCAATTCAGGTGAGATTTATCTTGATTTGTTTATAGTGCTAATTCAACCTCTCGGGGTGCTCAATTAATTTTGGGCTGAGAAGGTGCTTTGCATCTACCCGTCGAACTTGAACTGGATAATACCAGCGAAAAGGAAGAGTATTATATTTGACTTATATCTATAAGCTTCTATTTCCTCTTCCCTAATTAAAAAAGGGAAATACAATGACTAAATCATATACAGATACATTGACAACATCAAACGAATTATTAACCAGAGAGCCACTACCTGGATCTACAAAGATATATTTAAAGGGCGAGATACATAAAGATATCCGTGTACCAGTGAGAGAGATAGCACTATCTAATGATAGCAAATTAGGTGTATACGATACATCAGGACCATATACCGATACAGGCATTGAGATAGATGTAGGAGAAGGGATTCCTACTATTCGTAAGGAGTGGATAAGCTCTCGTAAGGATACAGAAGAGTATGAGGGTCGCATAATGGCTCCTGAAGATAATGGGTACTCTACAGATGAACAGCTAGAGTTTGTCACAGCAGGAGCCAAAGGATTGGTAAGAATTCCACTTCGTGCAAAAAAAGGCAAAAATGTTTCTCAGCTTTGGTATGCACGCCAAGGTATCATCACTCCTGAGATGGAGTTCATAGCTATTCGTGAAAACCAAAACCTAGCAATGAGTGCAGAGTACCTTCAAGACGAAGAGAGAGAAGCTAGACTCAAAGGTCACTCATTTGGGGCAAACTTACCAGAGACAATTACTCCCGAGTTTGTACGACGCGAAGTAGCTGAGGGGCGTGCTGTCATCCCATGTAACATCAATCACCCAGAGGTAGAGCCGATGATCATCGGACGAAACTTCTTGGTAAAAGTCAATGCCAATATCGGCAACTCTGCTACTACCTCATCTATAGCCGAAGAGGTAGAAAAAATGGTATGGTCTATCCGTTGGGGTGGGGATACTGTAATGGACTTATCAACTGGTAAAAACATCCACACAACTAGAGATTGGATTTTACGAAACTCTCCTGTACCTATAGGCACTGTACCTATATATCAAGCACTTGAAAAAGTAAATGGTGTTGCAGAAGATTTGACTTGGGAAGTGTTTAGAGATACACTGATAGAGCAAGCTGAACAAGGAGTTGACTATTTTACTATCCATGCTGGCTTGCTTCTGCATCATGTACCAATGACAGCTGATAGAGTGACAGGGATTGTAAGTCGAGGTGGATCTATCATGGCAAAATGGATGATTCATCACCATCAAGAGAACTTTCTCAATACTCATTTTGAAGATATATGTGAAATCATGAAAACTTATGATGTTACATTTTCTCTAGGAGATGGTTTACGCCCAGGAAGCGGAGCAGACGCAAATGATAAAGCGCAATTTGCAGAGCTCAAAGAGCTAGGTAGACTAACCAAGATAGCATGGAAGCATGATGTACAAACCATCATTGAAGGTCCAGGTCATGTACCTATGCACTTGATAAAAGAAAATATGGAAAAGCAGTTAGAGTGGTGTGATGAGGCACCATTTTATACACTAGGCCCTTTGACTACTGATATAGCTCCTGGATATGACCACTTCACTTCTGGTATAGGTGCAGCTATGATTGCATGGTATGGCTGTGCAATGCTCTGTTATGTGACACCAAAAGAGCATCTAGGTCTACCAAACAGAGATGATGTAAAAGAAGGGCTGATTACCTACAAGATAGCAGCTCATGCAGCCGATATCGCGAAGGGTCATCCAGGAGCTAGGGCTAGAGATGATGCTATGAGTCTGGCACGGTTTGAGTTTAGATGGGTTGACCAGTTCAATATAGGGCTTGACCCTGATAGGGCTAGAGAATATCATGATGAGACTATGCCAATGGAATCTGCCAAAGTAGCTCACTTTTGTTCTATGTGTGGGCCAAAGTTTTGCTCTATGAAAATCTCAGCAGAAGTAAGAGAGTATGCTAAAGATTTAGAGATAAGCGTAGAGGAGGCTAAACAAAAAGGCATGGATGAGATGAGTGAAGTATTTAAAGATCATGGCAGTGAAGTCTATATAGAGGCGGAAAAAGTAGAAGTAGAAGCATAATGAATATTGCAATAGTAGGAGCAGGATTAGTAGGACGAGTCTTAGCACTCAATTTACTAAGAGACGGTCATACTCTAACACTTTTTGATAAAGATAGCAAAGAAGGGGTAAATGCCGCAGGATTTACAGCAGCTGGAATGCTAGCTCCCTTTGCAGAGCTAGAGACTGCTGAGTCAGTGATATTTGAGCATGGTAAACGCTCAATGGAGCTTTGGAAGAATTTACTCAAAGATGCTGGAGTTTATGATGGGCTACAACTAGATGGAACTATCATCACCGCTCATCCACAAGATATGCCAGAGCTAGAACACTTTATTACTTCATTACAAAACAAAGTAAATGAGGCAAAAGATATAGAACTATTGAGCAATAAAGAGCTATCCAAACTAGAGCCAGAGCTAGGACACCACACACAAGGCTTTTATTTACGAGATGAGGGGCAAGTAGACTCTCAACGCTTTATGGCATTCTCAACCAACTACTTTGATATGCTAGATGAAGTGACTTGGAAAGAAT
>DAOUPF010000088.1 GCA_030626265.1 Sulfurovum sp. | reverse complement strand
GTAGCTCTATTCTCTCAGTTTACTTATATGATAACAAAAGACAAAGCTTACTCAAAAGCTTCACTACGAATCATAGCTTTTTCACTACTAGCATCGTTTTTTGCAGTATTTAGTGGCATTAGTGATGCAGAGACTATAGAGAGAGGTCACTCCATTATACAAGAGGGAGTAAATGTTTTAAATAACCATAAGATATTTGGCTTTGTAGTCGTTGCGATACTGCTTATAACTACTTTGGTAAAATGGTTTGCGATATCCAAGGATTCTGCAAAACTTGAAAACCTGTCTATTATCTTGATCATCTTGACACTCATGAGCTCACTATATCAAGGCAAAAGTGGAGGATCTCTAGTGTATCAATACACAGGTGGTATAGACAAGCAAGTCATTATGAAAAGGGCTACCCAACAGAAAAATAAATAAATATTATTTTAAAAGTGTTACTTCATTGTGTAATGGTAACACTTTTTATTTACCTTTGTATAATAGTCTATGAAAGAGGGATGAAGTTAAGTTATATTTACTATAATCATCAAAAAAATTTATACAAGGAATATTATGCCAATGGATATCACCCCTACAATTAAAGGTGAATCAGTTCACTTTCATAACCCTGTTGTAGAGTTTTTTGAAGCAGTAGGTGGAGAAGATGGTATGCAAAAACTCATGTATAACTTCTATGACAAAATTTATGAGAGTGACATAGCTCACTTTTTTCCTCAGGATGAAGATGAATTTGACAAGATAAAAGTAAAAAATACTAAGTTTTTCATCCAAATATGCGGTGGCCCAAAAGTTTATGAAGAGGAATCAAAAGGCATGGATCTAAATGAGTTTATGATTCGTATTCATGATGATTTCTCTATTACTGAGAAATCTCGTATAGAATGGTTGGGAACTATAAGAGACGCACTAAATGAGCTTGAGGGTATAGATGAAAAACTTGTTATGGATTTCTGGAGTTATCTAGAGAACTTTTCTAAGCTTACAGTAAATAGTTTTCCAGATGGGAGTACTTACTATGCTGCATATGATCAAGCAAAAGAAGACAAATAAGATATTAGTCTATATCCATATCATCCCAAAACTCATCATAATCTAGATTTGTCATGGCACTTTCGTCATGGTGGCTTTTATCTGTGAGTTTTTGTTGTTCTTTTTCAAAGTACTGTTCTAGTGCTTCTTCGAGCACAGTACTTATGTCTTTTTTTAGAATTTTAGAGAAGGCTTGTAGATTATCTACAGTGGCCTGCTTGAATTCTATCTCTAAATCTTGGCTCATGTTCTACTATATCAATCACACCCACCACTACAGCTAGTAGCAGAGAAGTCTGTACTACTCGTAGCATCTGGTTTTCTAGTAAATACTATCTGTGTCAATCCATTTGGAAGCTCTTGATGTGCAAAGTCAAATTCAGCTTCAATCTTAGGGAAGAGTCCAGAAGGAGCGCAATGGTTTATCATGATCAACTGTTCATCAACCTTTAGTACAGCTAACCCAGCCATAGCGTTGACCATAGGGTGTCCACCTTTAGAAGTATCAAATTTATAAGTCTTAATATTTCCAACCATACCTTCTTCAAAGTCGACAGTAGCATTTTCTATTTTTATAACAGAACTATTTTCAATATTCATATAAATATATCCTCTTTTTAATTTTTTGGTATTTTAGCATAGTTCGGGTTAAATATGAATCCAAATAACAAATTAGAAATATACCTTTGGATAACCTAGAAAATTAAGAATAAATACTCTATACTACATATATCAAAATTTTTGGAGGTAATATATGAAGAAGTATGTTTTAAATGCTACTATCGTAGCTGCACTTATAGGTTTTAGTGGTTGTTCTATGTCTAGTTTAAATCCATTTAGTGGTAGTGATGATAAGAAGGTATACAGTAGTGGTATTGCTGGTGTTGATGGTGCTTATAATGAGTATAGAGCATTAGAAGCAAACAAAGCAATGGCAGTGGCTATAGGTAGTGACAAGAGATTTGCTGTAGGGCATGCTTTTGAGTATGCGTCTCAAGAAAAAGCCAATGCTGAAGCAATAGCAAGATGTAATGCTAGCAACAGTAAAGCTAAACAAAAAGTTGATGCTGAATGTAAGCTATATGCAGTAGGTAATGAAATAGTATATAAATAGTACATATTCCCAAACTTAGTTTGGGAACTATAGAAAGAACGATATCTTTAAACCCAAAATATGCATCGGGTTAAAAAATTGGGAAAATTGCTACACTCAATCCAAAAATCAAAATCATTAATCTAATACTAAGTGGTCTATCCTCACTCACCAAAGAGTATGATACAAGAGCCAATCCTATAGAAATCTTTACAAATGAAGCAAGAGCCAATATGAAATCTTGGTCTGGAAATATGAGATGTGGGTTTGTAATAAAAGCGATAGGTATGATATATAGTCCTACACCCAAACGCATAGCTTTGGAAGCTACTTTTAGCCAGTTGCTACCAGCCATACCAGCTGCTATAAATACAGTACCACAAACTGGTGGAGTGATAGTAGAAAGAAGTGCAAACCAGAATATAAATAGATGAGACTGTATAGCTGAAAGTCCAAACTCTTGTAGTATGGGTCCAGCTACTGAGACACAGATGATATAAGCTGCAGTCGTAGGAACCTCCATTCCTAGTATCAGGCATGCAAGTGCAGTTAATAGAAGTGCGAGCCATAGCTGACCTCCAGAGAGATATAGCATGGCAGAGGTTATCTTGACTCCAACTCCTGTAAGGTTGAGTACACCGATGATGATACCAGCACAGATGATTATAGATGCTATGATAGCTATCTGTCTAGAGGCTACTATACAGGCTTGTATGAACTTGGAAAATCCATCTTTGAGAGAGATATTCCAGTCTCTATCTGCTAGTAGTAGAAGTATACTTGCAAATATCGCTAGAGCTGCGGAGTACTGAGGTGTTTTGCCTAAAAACAGTAATGATATGAGTAAAGCACCAAATGGAATGAGGAAAAATGGTGCTAGTTTTGTGACTAAGCTAAGAGATGGTATCTCATCATCTGTCATAGCAAGAAGTTTGTATTTCTTAGCAAATATATCTACGCCTATCCATACAGTCACAAAAAACAGTATAGCAGGGAAGATAGCAGCACTCATGATAGTAGTATACTTTACACCCAATAATTCTGCCATGATAAAAGCACCTGCACCCATGAGTGGTGGCATGATCTGTCCACCTGTACTAGCTACTGCCTCTACTGCTGCTGCTAGGCTTCCTGGATATTTTAGTCTCTTCATAGTAGGTATGGTAAAAGCACCAGTAGATGCTACATTAGCAGATGCAGACCCTGAGATAGAGCCAAAAAATGCAGAAGCTAGTACAGAGACCTTTGCCGCTCCACCTCTGAGTCTACCAGCCAGTTTAGTGGACATAGACATAAAGGCATTGCCACCCTCTCCAATACCAACAAAAGCCCCTAATATAACAAAGACTGCCACGATATTGACAGATACACCGGTCAAACTACCATATATGCCACCCTCTGCTATGACTAAAGTACCTAAAAAGCTATCAATTGGAATCTCTTGATGTCCAAAATTTCCTGGGATAAAGTGTCCAAACAGACCATAAAGAAGAGCTATTAGAGCAGTGATAGGAAGGGCAAGTTTTACCGAACGCCTAGCCATCTCAAGTACAGATATGATGAGTGTTATGGCTACAAAATACTGTATCCATCCTTCGAGAGAGCCATACTGATCCTCTAGATTAGAGTAGTTAAATATGATATAAAATGATGAAAACAGAGATAGTACAAGTAGCAGATAGCCAAAGTACTGAGTAGCTTTAGATTCATTACTAGAAAATAGGAAAACCCAAGGTAAGACTAATGCCAAATGCAGAGGTCTAGTTACTAGATTTGGCATGAGCCCTGTAAATATGAGATAGATATGAAAACCTACAGTTATGAGAGCTAATAGTGCTACAGCCAAATATATCTTTGGCTGTAGTTCATTTTTGATAAAGTTCATCAATAAGTTATTTTATATTTTCAGGGATATCTGTTTTTACTTCATTGTAGTATTTGAGAGCACCTTTATGCAGCTTGACATTGAACATCTCTAGGTTTTTTGTAGTAATCGCTTTCCACCAGACACTCTGTTTTGCCAAGTTCTCTTTTGACTCCCAAAATGCTTTTGTAAAGTCATATGCAGTCTGCTCGTCCATATCTGTAGTAGTATATACTCCCACAGGCAGAGTAGTAGTCGCTATATCTTGGTCTATACCAGCATAAGTTCCAGCAGGTATGATAAGCTTGTTTCTTTTGGTTTTTTTGATCTGCTCATCACTCATGTTCAGGACATTTACTTTGATACTAGCAGCGGCTTCTATGACATTTGGTGCAGGGTATGAACCAGCTGTCGCAAATCCATCTATCTGCCCATTTTTTAGAGCTGCTACCGCTCCTGAGAGCTCTGCTCCTACTAGCTTGACTTTACCATCTAGTCCAAATAGTTTGATGTATTTAGCTGCCTCTTTTGCACCAAAGCTTCCTTTTCCTATCAGTAGACTTTTGCCCTCTAGATCAGCATATGATTTTATACCAGAATCTGCCCTAGTTACCATGTGCATAGTCAAGAATGGTATAGGAAATAGAGATCTAATCTTTTGATAATCTTCAGGGTTGTCTTTTTCAAACATTGCCTTCTTTTTGAGGGCCAGTTTTACCAGTACAGGAGGAGTAGTAAATACATAGTTTCCTTTTCTCTTTTTGACCTCTTTGACATTTTGAACAGAGCCTTGAGACTCCTCTATAGTGATGCTAAGCTTTCCATTGGTAGCTTTTCCTATATTCTCTCCCACTTGTACTGCCATCTGATAGTATGATGAAGTTGACTTTGCTGATTTGTATGTGATTCTAGTATCATCTGCTTGTATATTCATAGACAGAAGTGCCAGACCTACAAAAGGTGTAATTTTTAGTAGTTTCATGATTTCTCCATTTCATTTTTTTGATTAAGGATTATAACTGTTTTGGATTAAGTAGTCCTTTTTATCATAATACTATGCAACTCCTATAGCCTCAGCATCAGCTTTCATACCCTCTATAACTTCAGCTATAAGCTCATCCATCTCCATACCCAATATTTCAGCACCTTTTGTTACTATGGTGCGGTCAACTCCTGCTGCAAAGCTCTTGGTTTTAAACTTCTTTTTGACAGATTTAACTCCTAGGTCCATGATACTTTTGCTAGGACGGACGAGTACACAGGCATTGACTAGACCACTTAGCTCATCTACTGCGTATAGAGTTTTCTCCATAGTATTTAGAGGCTCCACATCTGTGCAGATGCCCCAGCCATGACTCATCATAGCTCGTATGATAGCCTCATCATATCCTGCCTCACTCATTATCTGGGCAGCTTTGGTGCAGTGCTCATCAGGGAACTTCTCATAGTCAAGGTCATGTAGTAATCCTACTATCCCCCACTGTTCTACATCTTCACCAGCTTTGAGGGCAAAATGACGCATACAAGCTTCTACTTGCATACCATGCTGTACTAGGGCTGGATTTTGATTATATTCCTTTAGTAGATTTAGGGCATCTGTTCGTGTTGGCATATCTCTCTCCTATGGTTTTTTGCTTGATATAATTATATCATTAAACCTTATTAATGTAAAAATGGCTAAAATTCGTGTTAATTAAAACCCAGAGTATGCAATAGAGATTACAAAACTAGCACAAGTCATTGTATCTAGGGCATTCACAAGAAATCATCGCTTAACTTATTGGTTAAACACAAATTTCTTGTAAACACCATAAATACAAGCAGATGATACTATTTTTATAATTTACTGCATAATCTGGGTTAACCAAGGAAAAGAAATATGAATAAATATACTAAAGGCGTAGTGGCTATACACTGGGTACATGCTATCTTGATAACACTTTCACTAATGATGGCAACTTTTGTACTATCTAACATGCCTGACAATATCGAGAAGATAAGTTCACTAAAAAGCCATATGATAATGGGGCTTGCTATAGTAGTCATAACGCTTATACGAATAGTTATGACCGCCAAGGCTAAAAAGCTAGAGCCATTACAAGTAAGCAAAGGAAGACAGACTATCATAACTTGGAATCATAGATTGATTTATATTACTTTACTTGTCGTAGGGATTAGCGGAGTATTGCTATCTCAAGGTGCAGGGTTGGGAGATATAGTATTTTTTGGTGTTGAGGCTGAGCTATATGCCAATGTAGAATCATATGGAAAGATTGCTGATATAGTGCATGT
>DAOUPF010000278.1 GCA_030626265.1 Sulfurovum sp. | reverse complement strand
CTGCATAGGTAGAAGCTTTAGAAGTATCATCTAGAAAAGGTGTGAACCTCATATTATTTGCAATACAAGTACTGTAATCTGTCTGTGAACCAGTACAAAAATTCTGAGCTGCTATGAAACTATCTAATGCAGTACTATCAGCCATTATGTCTCCTCCGTTAAAGAAATTCCAAAGATGCTAAAGTCTGTTGCACAAAGTATAAAGTCTTTGTTAGCTAGTTCTTCACCACAATAATCTAAGTTACTAGCTGAAAATATATCTATAGTTGATGCTCTACGACCCACATTAGAGAATCCCCAAAAGTTCTTAGTATTCTTAAATCTACTAAAACATTCACCATAAGTTTTATCACATTTGAGATACACAGTTAAGCTCTCAGTCACTATATTCATATCAACATAGTTAATGCCTAGGAAGATTTTGTCATCAGTCACATTCACGACTGTGGTCTTATATTTGCCATTGATAATAACAATGGCATTCCACCACATACTCTTATCAATAAAGATGTTATTACCTATACCTGTATTTCCACCTAAAGTCACTGCCCCAACTAAAGTATCTAGAGTAACTGAACCAGTGAAACAATCTATTTCTACAGTTGTGAAATCATACTTGAACATGTTTTTATCCACAGTACAATTTTCAGAGTACACTTGATTCTGGCATAGATTACTTACCATAGGTGAAATAAACTGTGCCAACTGCCATTGCATAATAGACACTACAGTTATGTCAACCACATTTGTGGCTGAAGTATTAAGTTTGTCAATGTACCCTTTAAATACTAGCTGATTATCTATATAGAGATCTATTGGGGTATCATAACATAAATATGTGAAGGTCTCTTCCATATGATCAAGTACAGCTTTTTCAATTTTAAATTTAAAAGAGTCTGTAGCAATACCTTTCTTAGTGCTAATAGTTCCAAACTGTAAACTACTAACAAAGGTTGCTTCTGGGTCAGAGTAATGATTAGCTATTTTATAATCAGCAATAGACAAAGTTATTAGCACTGGCTTCTCCTACTATAAACATACCTGTATAAGTTAATGGTGCAGCTAATTCTGTAAATTTAGCCTTCATTAAAAAGACATTATTAAAAGAGTGACTGATATCTAAATCAGCTTGAACATAGAATAACTTTCTTGGTAAACTTTTAGCTCCAGTAAGACTGACTGGAGTATCACCACTACCTTGACTAATAGGTATTCTTACACTGCCTTCTATAAGATGATCAGAACCATCTACAATATAAGACAAAGGTTTGTTAACAAAAGTTTGATAGTATTCATACTCAAACACATAAGTTAAATAATACTCTGTTGGGCTACTTCTCTTACCAATATAAAAGCTAGGGCCAACATATGAATTAATAAAAGTATTATCTGGCTCTTTAAATATAGAATTTTCTATAGCATTCTTTAGGTCCATGTCCACTTTACCGAAGTCAATAGACCAAACAACTTGGGGTACATTTTGTTTAGATTTAATTATACTATTATTAACTATTATAGGAACTACTCCAGTCTCAATTTTAAAACTGAGTCCATCATATAAATATTTTTTTAACTCAGCCATTAGCTATACTCCTCGAAGACTTTCTTAACCCCATCAGCTATTTGTTCCATGTTTTGTTCTAGCATTTCCATACTTGAACCTGCTTGAACATTCATCATAACACTTATAGCACCACTTTGACCTTGTGGTAATCCAGCTAATTGAGGAGTTGCTACTTCAGCTGCTCTTCCAAGAGTATTATTCAGATTTAAAAATCTTTCTAATCCAAATTCTTTTACAACTTCCTTTCTAATAATTACCTCACCAGGTTCTAACATAGCTGGAAAAATATCTCCTCCACCATACCCTTTAATAAACCCACCAGTACTAAATTTAGTTCCACCTGCACTAAACCCACCACTATCTTCAGTAGTATCAGTAGTATCAGTAGTATCAGTAGTATTATTACTATCAGTAGTTGGAGTACGTCTAGCTGCAGCATTGGCATTAGCTATAGCAGTGTTTATAATACGTATAGCATCATTAGCTGCATTAGCTATAGAGCCTCCTAAACCTTGTATAACTCCACCTAGACCATTTATACTAGTTTTCATGCCAGAGCCTACTTTAGTAACATCCCCTTTTAAAAGATTAACACTTACTACTGCCTCTTTACCAGCTTCAGCTATTTTTATTCCAGTTGCTTTGTACTCAGTCCCAACTTTTTTTAATGTTGCATTTGCTTCAATATTACTTTTTACTCCCGCCTCTATACTCTTATTAGCATCAACCACAGTTGTATTATTTTTACTTACAGCTGTATCTATTTTTTTAGTTCCAGTATCTATATCCATAGCTGATAGCTCTAAATCAACCCCTATATCTCCTATATCAACAACAGATAATCCTATTTTATCTGTGCCTTCTTTTAATTCTTTTTCAGACTTTTTAAGTGTGGCAATAAGATTCTTATCAAAAGCCTCTCCCATTCCTGCTGACACTTCTATAATAGCTTCTTTTACTGGTACATCTATATTACTAAAAGCCTTATGAAAAGCATTAAACACCCCTTTATTTGTTAGTCCTTCAAGAACCTTTATATTTTCTCCAGAAAGAGCCGCTTTAAAACCTGCAGCTACAGCTCTAAAGATTGGCTCTGCATTAACAACTAAACTGTTAAATACACTATCCAATTGTTGTTGAACATTGGCAGTTACTCCAGCAGAGTCTATTATCATATTAGTAAAACTAGCAGCTAACTGCTCAGTTGTATTAACAGTTAGACTAGTATAAAGTGCCATTAAAGTTTCATTAAACTGAGCATTTATTTTCTCTATACCTTGAGCATATTGCAAGTCTAGCATACTCATAGACTGGTCAAAACCACGTTG
>DAOUPF010000486.1 GCA_030626265.1 Sulfurovum sp. | reverse complement strand
CACTCTCCCAGAGTCCAACATCAGTCTGTCCTTGAGTGCATGACTGATATCATTGTCATCGGCATACTTCATATCTATAGCATTTGATACTAGTATATCCTCACTACCAGCATCCAAAGCATCTGCCATATCTTCTAGTATAGCCCTCTTCTGCTGACCATTTAGAGTAGCTATCACAGCACTAGAATCTTTTGCTTTTTTTAAAAAATCTTCCATTTTTTATATCCTTAGTTTTAAGGGGAATTATTGTTTTGCTATTATAGCAAAATAGTAGATTTTATGTCAGAGGGTAGGTCGGGATGTCCTCTCCCCGACAAATATTCATATGGCATCAATATTTCATCTTCCTATAAAATCTCGTATTTCAAACCCCAAAGAAAAATAAACATTTCAAGCCTTTGTAGCAAATGTCGGTGAGAGGGCACCCCCACCTACAGGTTAAATCTATCCTTATAACTACACCTCTGACAAAGCTCCTCTACAGCCTTACCCTCTCTAAAACCATCTATCATAGCTCTAGCTCTATCAGATGAGAGTATCTCTTTCATACTACTCTCATGCAGAGTACCAAGCTCCATCACACCATCACAGTCCAAACAACAAGGCACTACCACACCACTAGCGAGTATAGCCACATGAGACTGCAAGCCCTGACAGGTACCATGACCATATATTTGATTACCCAGTGAAGGCCACTCGAAGTAGTCGTCAAAATGCACTAAGATTTTGTTCTCCAAGCGTATGGACTTTGGTCTATCTGTATATATGCTATCTAGGTCTAGCTTTACACTAAAAGCATCTGAGAGTTTGGAAAATAGCGTCTCATTAAAACTCCTCTCACTCATCAGCTCATCTAGGTTCCATACACGCAGATTGATGAAGAGCTCTTTGCTCTGCTCTAGCTTGGCACGGCAGAGGTCTAGTACTGGGGATATATACTGCTCAAAGCTGAGAGCAGTATCATTTTTGTTGTAGCTATTTAGTGAGATATTTATCTGCTTGACGCAGGGGTGAAAGAGTGTATCATAGCTATGCTTTTTGAGGAAGTATCCACTAGTCGTG
>DAOUPF010000121.1 GCA_030626265.1 Sulfurovum sp. | reverse complement strand
GAGTACTTTACAGAGTTTTTGATTTAATTTATCTTTGATAATAGGAGTAAAGTTAGTTTAGCAATTTAACTATTTTGTCTATAGATGTAACAATTTATGATAATTATCATAAATTGTTATGATACTACTGACTTTTAATGGGTAACTTTAGTATAATATATATAAAATGATTTTAACTTAATTAGGGGTATAGCTAAATGATTAAAGGTTTTGGTATTAAGAAAGAGTTGACAGAAGAAGAATTTAAAGATATTGTTATTGTTTGTGAAAGAGATTTTAATGAAGTTACTGATATTACTAAAGCTGTTTTATCGTGTGAGATAAAGGCAAAAAGTATCACTCCAGCTGAAGAGGTTTTTATTTTGTTATTTAACTCTGACACTAAAGAGTTTGAAATACCTACACATGACAAAACTGTACCGTTTAATATTAAGCAAGATAGTATTTTATCTGAGTGCTATAAGTCAAAGCAAGCACTTTTTGTAAATGATATAACTAGAAGTCTTATATATAATAAAAAGATAGATAATTTTTTAAATCTTAACCTTAAGAATTTATTACTTATACCTATACTAGATGATAGTAATGAAAGAAATATATTGGCCATTATGTGGATGGCCATTTTAAGTGACAGTTGGAATCAATATACGCAAAAAGACCTTGAATATATGACAAGGTTTTCTATTTTTATCAAAAGGTTCCTCCATGAAAATAGTTTAGTTGATGATGACTGTGTAGATGATACTAACTTTTTGGATGGTATAGAGTCTTATGATAAGCTTAATGCCCAGAGACATAAGGAGCAAGAGTATTTCTCTTCCATTATACATGATATTAGAACACCTATGAATGGAGTTATGGGGTTTTTAGAGCTTTTGAATTTAAGAGAAGAAGAGATGGATAAAAAAGAGTATATTGATATAGCATTAAAAAGTTGTGAAAACATGGTTTCTTTGATTAATGATGCTTTGGATATCTCCAAGATATCTAGTGGAAATATGAGTGTAGAAAAGATATCATTTTCTGTACTAGATGAGCTTAGTGATGTAGCAAATCTATTTTATAATAATGCCAAAAGAAAAGATATTACTTTAGTGGCTTTTTATGATCCAAAGATCCCTAAAACTATTCAGTCAGATTATCATAGAATAAAACAGATCATGAATAATCTCTTAAGTAACGCCATCAAATTTACATCTGAAAAAGGTAAAATAGTTTTAGAGATTCTTTATGACAAAGAGCGAGATGGGTTAACTATAAGTATAAAAGATAATGGCATAGGTATTGCAAAAGAGATGCAAAAAAATATATTTAGCCCTTACGCGCAAGAGAAAAATTCTACCTCTAGAGAATACGGGGGAACAGGATTAGGTTTAAGTATTGCACAACAACTTTCTGTGCTTTTAGGTGGAAAGTTAGAGTTAGAGAGTAAAGAAGGAGAAGGAAGTAGATTCTTTTTTACAATTCCTTGTGCTACTAAAAAAGGCACACCACCATCTATAAGTATACAAAAATTAAAAGATCTTTCAGTTATGGTGTATTGCCCTATAGAGCATAGTAGCGTTATGCATTCGACAAAATGTTATTTAGAAGAGTTTGGGCTAGATATAGTAGAGGTAAATAATAATAAAGCATTAGAGAGTGCGGTAAAGAAAAAATTTGATATTTTAGTAGTATCCATAGATTATACAATATCAGATCAAGAAGAGGTACAAAAGATACTTAAAAAAGGTAAGCCAGTTATCATTGTAGGTACTGGCTACTTAAATGAAGGGTATCATTTATTTGTTGGAGATGTTAGGAGAATTAACGGACCTATATTGCCACATGACTTATATAATATTATTATAGAATTAATAAATACAGAAGATAAGAAAAATAAAGATAAAATGCTTACTGTCGATATAAAAAAGACAAAAGATAAGCAGATTCTCATAGTAGATGATAATATAGTTAATTTAAGGTTTATGAGTGAAGTATTGAAAACTATGGATATAAAAGCAGTACTTACTCAGAGTGGGAAAGAGAGCATAGAAAGATTTAAGAGTGAAAAGTTTGATATGATATTTATGGATCAAAATATGCCAAATATGCAAGGTACAGAAGCTATTTCCCTTATTCGTAAGATAGAAAATAAAAATAAAACAAAGGCTATACCTATACTAGGGTTAACAGGTAATGCAGATAAGAAAACAAAAGAAAAGATGTTGTCTGGTGGGGCAAACGAGGTACTAACAAAGCCTATACATATTAAAGATATTATAGATATAGTTATAAAATATTTATAGTTAGTATCGGATCTCCCCTCCACCCTTTGTCCAGATGCTCTTAAGAGAGCATCTCAACAGCATTAGGAAGAATCTTTTTAAGAGCCATTTTGCCAAGAGCTACATTTCCATCTTTATTAAAATAGCAAATATATGTAGGTGCACTCTAGAATCTTCTCCTGAACATCCCATAAGGATTACAGCTTTACTTGTATGTATCTCCATGATTTCTGTTTCACCTAGTTTAAGGCCTTTAGAGATTTTATGTGAATCTCTAAAGATATCATTAAATGTTGCAGATGTTTGCTCTAGATCTCCAGATAATTTTTCTGCGTCACATACTAAACATTCTCCAGTATAGTTATTAATTGCTCCTCCAAGATATCCCTTGACTGATTTTAAGCCTTCCATTACACTTTCATCCATAGTATTATTTCTCCTTTTATTAATATTCTTGTAATATACACAAGATGTCAACAGTCTATCTAATTTGGAATAAATATTATCTAAAATTAACCTAAAGTATAATATAAATTGTAAACTATTGTTACAGAGGAGTATTTATAGAGTTTTGATTAGCTGATATTAAAGTTAGAATATAGATAAACCTGTTTTTGTAGTAAAAAGTTCTAATGCCTTAGTGCCTATAAGAGAGTTTCCTTTTTTATTTAGTTGAGGTGACCATACACATAAAGACATAACCCCCGGTACTACTGCAACTATTCCTCCACCTACACCGCTTTTGCCAGGAAGCCCTACATGAAAAGCAAAATCACCTGATGCATCATAATGTCCACATGTCAACATCAAAGAGTTTATTCTTTTTGCTTGAGATGGAGTAATGAATTGCTTATTTGTAATAGGGTCTATACCATGATTTGCTAGAAAAAGTATAGATCGAGATAACTGCCGAGTATTCATGCTTATTGAGCAGTGTTTGAAATATTCATAAACAACTTTTGTTGCATCATTTTGGATATTATCAAAACTTTTCATCATATTTACTAGAGCTAGATTTCTATACCCATATTGTAGTTCTGATTTTGCTATCTCTTTGTCATAATATATAGACTGGTCATCACTTACTTTTCGTATAAATTTTAAAACTTTTTTAAAGGTTTTATCTTTATATTTATTGACTAATAAATCAGTAGTTACTATCGCACCTGCATTTATAAAAGGATTTCTAGGTATACCATTCTCATATTCTAATTGCACCAAAGAGTTAAAAGCATTTCCTGAGGGCTCATGTCCTATGTTTTTGTATAAATTTTCTCCATATAAATCAAGTGCCATAGTAAAAGTAAAAACTTTTGAGATACTTTGAATTGAAAACTTTGTATCAACATCACCAATGTTATAACTAGTACCATCAAATAGCTGTAGACTCATTGCAAATTGCTTTGGGTCTATCTCTTTTAGAGCAGGGATATAATCAGCAACTTTTCCCTCTTTAAATAAAGGTAGAATCTCTAATTTGATTTGAGTTAATATTTCTTGATAATCCATATATCTGTTTTTCCTTTTTACTTTATAGCAATATTAGCAAAATTATATTTATATTTAAATTTTTGAAAGCTTGAAAAGTTAATATTAACTTTCTACCTTATATTCATAATCCTATAGTATAATTCAAACTAACATATTATTTTACTATAAGGAACATCATGCAACTAAGTGATTATGATAATTTCCCAACTACTCTTCCTGTTATTGCGGAGGATCAGTTTTTTTTCTATCCATTTATGATAAGTCCGATATTCTTATCTTCTCAGCAGGATATTGATGCTGTAACAGAGGCTATGGAGAATAACTCTCTGCTATTTGTAGCATCTACACAGTCAGGCAAAGAGGGTGAGAGAGACTTTGAATCTCTATATACTCTAGGTGTAGTTGGTAATATCATGCGTAGAGTCCAGATGAGCGATGGACGGATAAAAATACTTTTCCAAGGTCTTGCTCGTGCAGAGATTATGGAGCCTATAAGTAAACAGCCACTCAAAGCCATAATAGCCATATCAGAAAATGAGGACTATGATAAATCCAAAATAGAAGCACTGCTCGAGATGTTAAGAGGTAAAATCAAACAGCTATCACAGATGAATAGTGCAATTCCAGCAGACTTGGTAAAGACTATAGAAGAGAATAGTGAGCCTCATCGTATCGCTGATTTAGTATCATCTATGCTAACACTTCAAAAAGAGGATGCATATAAACTATACTCAGAGCCAAGTATAGAAAATAGGCTCTTAGGTTTGATAGATGTGGTGATATCTGAGATAGAGTCACTTCGAGTACAAAAAGAGATACAGAAAAAAGTTCATACCAAGATAGAGCAGACAAACAAAGAGTATTTTCTCAAAGAGCAACTCAAAGAGATACAGCATGAGCTAGGTGGTGATACCCAGAGAGAGGAAGAGATAGCAGCTTTTCGTAAAAAACTAGAAGCTATCAAACCACATATGGGTGAAGATGCATACAAAGAGACGCTAAAACAGTTAGATAGACTGTCTAGAATGCATCCTGAGAGTGGTGATGCAAATACAATACAAAGTTATCTAGAGTGGGTATTTGAGTTACCATTTGGTGATTTCTCCAAAGGTACATTAAATGTAAAGAAAGTAGCTCAAGAGCTGGATAAAGACCACTACTCTCTAGAGAAGCCAAAAGACAGAATCATAGAGTATTTTTCAGTAAAAGAGCTTTCTCAGTTACGTGGTAAAAAAGGTAATGATGAAAAGGGAGTAATCTTATGTTTTGCAGGACCTCCAGGTGTAGGAAAAACTTCACTAGCCACTTCTATAGCAACGGCATTAAATAGACCACTAGTTCGATTAGCACTTGGTGGTATGGAAGATGTGAACGAACTCAGAGGGCATCGCCGTACATATGTAGGTGCAATGCCAGGAAGAGTAGTACAGGGGCTGATAGAGGCCAAGAAAATGGATCCTGTAATTGTACTAGATGAGATAGATAAAGTAGGGCGAAGTCAAAGAGGT
>DAOUPF010000327.1 GCA_030626265.1 Sulfurovum sp. | reverse complement strand
GTCACAAAAGGAGTACTCTCTATCTCAAAAATAGAGCCTCTGTCACTAAAGCTTGACAAACTTGACTGGGGAACATATAGAATCGAGATAAAAGACAATAACCAAACTATCAGTACATATAGGTTCAGCAGTGGATATGAAGAGAGTATCAGTAAGTCCTCCCCTGATAGACTACCTATAGCTATAGACAAAAAATCATACATAGTCGGAGACAAGCTTAGAGTCAACATCAAGCCAAAATTTACAGGTCCAGTTCTAGTCTCTATCGCACACCACAATATAGTCCAGACTAAGACTATCTCTGTAAAAGCAGGCGAAGAGAGGGAGATTACATTTGATGTAGCCAAAAGCTGGGGTAACAGTGCCTATGTCTTGGCTACTGCATTTAGAGCCCAGAGCAAAAAACTAGGAGCAAATCGTGCCATAGGTATAGCCCACATCGAGATAAACCATCCCGAACAGAAGATTGATATATCACTAGAGCATACAGAGAGAACTACATCCTCTAGCAAGGTACAAGTAAAGCTCACAGCCAAAGAACTAGGAGGCACTCAGACTCAATTCACCCTAGCTGCTGTAGATGAGGGCATACTAAACCTAACCAGCTACAAAGTACCAAACCCTACAGAGTACTTTTTGGGTCAGCAAAAGCTGGGTATACAGATACGAGATATATATGCCAACTTGATAAAAGCCACAGGGGCACACGCTAGGTTCAATGTAGGTTCTGATGATGATTTAGAAGAGGCCGTGCGAGATGATGTAGTGACAAACAAACGCAAAGTAGTAGCCTTATTTACAAAAGTACTCTCATTTGATGCCGATGGAGTAGCTACAGTGGAGCTAGATATCCCTGACTATCAAGGCTCTCTCAAGCTCATGGCTCTAGCATGGAACCATAGAGCCACAGGTGCCTCACAGAGTGATATAGTAGTCAAAGACAGCATCTCTGCTGAGTACTATATGCCTGCTTTTATCTCTGTCGGAGACAAAGTAGAGTCACTTTTGACAATAGCCTTTGATGAGAGTATAGCTAGTGGAGAGTATCAAATCAAACTAAGCACACAAGGTGGCATCAACCTAAAGCAGACTGTATTTGACTTTGAGGTATCTGGTGTAAGAGGGGCAAAGTTCTCTAAAAATATCACAATGAATGCAGACTCATACCATGATGGAGTGATAAATATGCAAGTCATCAAAGATGGCACCATAGTAAAAGAGAAACAGTGGGAGATAGGAGTGAGGACTCAATACCCTCAAGCATATATCAAAAAGCTGGGCATACTCAAAGAGGGAGATATACTACGCCCTACTAGTCTCATCAACCAAACTGTATGGTCAAATATACACTCTGCAAATCTAAAGATTTCAGGGAAACCACTTCTAGCAGAGGAATCTATCAAAAATGAGCTCATAGACTACTCAGGCCGATGTGCTGAGCAGACTACTAGTCGTGCCTTGCCTTGGCTCTTTGGCTCCAAAGATGGCCAAGATAAAGAGCTCATCCGCAGAGCTATAGATAGACTCACAAGCTACCAAAAGCTTGATGGTGGATTTGGTCTATGGGATAGAAGCAAAGCTAGTGTATGGGTTAGCTCATATGTACTAGACTTCCTAACTCGTGCCAAAAAGTCTGGCTACTCAGTACCACATAGACACATCAACCAAGGACTAAACTGGCTAGAGAACAACCTAAACAGATGGAGTACACACTCATGGGAGCAGGAGTCAAATGCCTATGCTCTATATGTGCTGACACGCTCAGGAAGAACTCTCATGTCTGATATAAAGTTCCATGCCAGCCGAAGAGATGGCAAGATAAAATCAGCACAGGCATGGGCTCATCTAGGCTCTGCTTTAGCATTTGTAGGAGAGGGGGAACTTGCCAAAAAGATGTTTTCCCTTGCCAAAACTTCTATAGCAAATTACAGCTCAAACTACTACTCCAACTACGGAGGAGCTTTGCGAGATGAGATAGCTCTGATTGTGCTCATGCATGAGTCCAAGCTTGGGCTTGACTGGCAGAGTCGTTTTGTAGATTTAGCACAACATATCAAAAGGAAAAAATACTTTAGTACCCAAGAGATGAGTCTGCTACTTCGAGCATCATACATACTAGGTAGCACAAAAACAGGTGATATAAAACTCTCAGCCAATGGAGAAACACTAGTACTAAACAAAGGAGAGTATAGTACTAAGACTAATAACATAAATAAGATACCTGCCATCACAAATCACAGCAATACTAATAGCTGGTATGACCTAAACTTTAGAGCTACACCTGTCTCTAGCTACTATCTATCCCAAAACAACTATGGCTTTAGTATAGACAAAACTATATATACCATGAGTGGAGAAAAAGTAAACACAGCACATATAAAACAGAATGACCGCCTAATAGTAGTCTTGAAAGGTAATATCCAAAAT
>DAOUPF010000030.1 GCA_030626265.1 Sulfurovum sp. | reverse complement strand
CATAAGGGTTATCTGCCCCTGACTGATTTATCATCTAATCTCCTTGAAAAGTATACTGTTCTTTCACAGTCTTACCTGGTTTCTTCATTCCACTTGTATCTACTGAATTAAGAGCATCCATCACTGTATCATAAGCCGCCATCTCATCACCATAAAGTACCTCACTAGCTACTGGTGATGTTACTTTATATGCATCCATTTGAGACTTCATAGTTTGTATCATTGATCTAAAGTTATTAAATACAACATCATTAGCACCGGATAGACCACCAAATGCTTCTGTTAGGTTATCTAATTCTGCTTTAGATATGTGACCCTTACTACCAGTAGTGAGTAGGTTGTTAAATGTTTGTTTAAACACCCTAGAGAACTCAATACCCTCATCAGTACTAAAGAACTGTTTAATTGAATTAGCAGCTACATCACCTAAACCTGAAGCAGATGTAATAGACTCTGCCAATGCAGTAGGTGAAGCATCAACATCAGATAATGTCTTCAAGTGTTTACCTAATGTTTCAGGTGGTATTAGTTTCTCACCACTCTTCTTGAAGAACTCTTTAGCTGATGCTTTAGCTCTACCTAACTCAACTGGTGTTTTACTAGCTAATGCTTCTTTAGCTTTCTTAGGATCATTAAAGTCTACACCCATCTTACCTAATATACCTATCATCTTATCATAAGCACCAGTTGCTGTAGTTTCACCTGTGCTATTATCGGTTTTACTTGTACCTTTAATAGCTCTTACTTCATTATCTATGTTCTCTTGAGTTGCTGGTAGTCCACGTTTTCCAAGGTTCTTTATAGCTTGACCATAGTCAGGATTCTTTTCCATCTCACTATACATACCTGGAATAGCTTTTTCATCAACACCAGCAGCTACCATATCTGCTCTAAACTTACCATAAGCAGATTGTGCTTTAGCACTTGAAGCACCAAAGTTAGGGTCTGTTAAACCAGATACTTGATAATCAAAATTCTTACGTTCTCTCTCAGTCATACCATCATATGAACCAGTACTGATAATAACCTCTTGCATATTGATTAGATTACCTTTATCATCTTGAACAATCAGTTGATTGTTTAGATAGTTATCTACATCTTTATCAGTAACCATTAAAAATGATTCTTCTGAAGGCTGTTCACCATCAGCTGTTGGTGGACCCATAACTTCTTTACCACCATTCTCAAGCTGCTTAGCTTTAGCTTCACTAACAGCTTTCTTAGCTTGTCTGATAACATTAGGATCATCTCTATTAGGTTGTGACACTCTACCTAAACCAAACATCTTAGCTATCTGTGGATCTTTTAATACGTTGTTAATGTGAGTCACATCACCAGTAGCTACAAACTTTCTAGCACCTGAAGTAACTTCACCTTTAATGTATCGTTGATTCATTCTCTTTAATGCTTCACCCTGTCTAGCTAATGCTTGTTCATAAGCAGCATACTTACCAGCAGATTGATTTCTTTGTTGTTCTTGAGTCTGTAGATTACTTTGTAGTTGTTGATTCTGCATATCCATTTGCTGTGCTACATTCTTTCTTCTGTGCTGTTCTTTATCATAAGCATCAACTCTATCAACACCCTTTTCTAAGCCTTGACCAATACCTGCGGCTAAAAATCCACTCATTATGAACCTCCATTAAATTTTGTTGGAACCTGCAGTCGTTGACTACTTGGTCCATTTTGAGGGTTGCCAGTACTGCCACCCATAGCTCCACCCATAATAGCTTGCATATCTCCACCTACCATAGCTAATGTAGGATCAATTTGACCATTACTAATCATCATTGCTGTATCCATCAATATCTTAGCTATAGCTGGTGAGTGTTTACTACCATACTCTCTTGTCTGCATAGCAGCTATCTGCATATAACCACCAGGATTTATCTGCAGTAAAGATTGACCAACTGGTCCTTGGAGGAATGTTTCAAACAATAGTTGGTTTTGTTCCTCAGCATTGTTAAAGTTTACACTCTCTACTTTTACATCCACATCAGAATAACTAAGTCCTGACTCCACTGTGTTTATAGGTGCCATAATAATAGCACCAAACTCATCAATCTCAGGTTCACCAGACTCAGGATTTAAAACCTCAGCAAATACTGGTTGTCCTTGAGCATTGGTAGCTGGTCTATTAATCTCAGCCCAATGATGACCATTTAGTGGATCAGCTATAGCTAGAATCTGATTAGCTGTGTAGTATTGCTGAATCAAATAAACTAAATCCCAACCTATCAGCTCATTCATCAGTTCTATTCTACTAACAAACCAAGTAAGCTGAGCAAAAGATGACTGCTTCTGTATCTGTACTTTTCTACCTGAATCACTAGCAAACGCCTGACCTAAGAATGAATCATTAACACCTAAGATTGCTTTAATACGTTCAAAGCCTTTGTCAACTATAACATACTGAGATAGAATGTCTCTTGACATATCTTCAATTCTAATACCTTGTAGATCAGTTACAGCTATTACAGCGTTGACTCTTGTAAAAGCTTCCTTAAACTTATCTACATCATCAACAGCAGTTGTCTCAACTAATGCTTTAGATGTATTAGCTAGTAATTGAATCTGTAGCAAAGCTTGGTTAACAGCTTTTTGAGACTCTGCAACCTCTCTAAAGATACCATAATGTTCAACAGTGTCTGAACTGTTTGTTTTAGTTACTCTGTATGGAAACTTGATCTTTCTAAATGATACTTTCTTTTTCTCCAACATAGTTTCACCAGACCAAATACACTCAAAGTAGTCATCTCCATCACGCATAACTGAGTGAATGATTTGGTAGTGATCATACATTTTATGATCACCATCATGATCATTTGGATTAACCCTAGAGAACTCAGCCTCATCATCATCAACATGATTAAAGTCATCTATTAGATACTTAACCTTATTTGGCCATAATCTCTTACATGCATCTTCTGTAAGCCATAAAGCTCTATGTAGAAACCTAGCATCAGAATAGTCATCTGCATTACTCATAGGATCAAGAATAAACTGTAAAGCATGACAATGCTCTAAACCTATGTTTCTGAACATACGTCCATAAGCATCAGTCATACCAGTATCAGTAACTTTCTCATAAACTACAGAGTACCCTACCCACATCATATCCATCTTGAGCCTAAGATTCATCTTAGTCCATTTATTCCTATCTAATACATAAGACACAGTATCGTTCAACACTGCTGAGCTCCCCGTACTAGATTGATGGAGTGGATTAACCTGAATATCATTAGCTACTGAGTTAAAGAAACCTAGTAGTGCGTGAGTCATTAGTTTAACAATGTTAAAAGTCTCAACTGGTTGACCTCTCTCCTCAAGAACACTGATTTGTTCTCTTGTGTAGTGTCTATTGTTATAGAGATTTATAACCTCTCTTGCTTCAGCTCTTGACTCTTTATACGCTTCCATACCTATCTTGTAGGCATCTTGCAAACCTGCGATATCTGCTTTCATGAGTTCATCCAATTATTGTGAATATCCATTTGAGATGGTCCACCAGGAGAACCAAATAGATCACCACCACCTCTGTTATAAGAATCTATAGCTACACCCAATCCTGAAGCAACTCCTTGAGCACCAGCTGCTGCCTCTTGACCATAAGCATTAGCTTGATTACCATACATATTAGATTGGTTACCATAAGCATTACTTATTGCATTAGCAGAGTTTTGAACACCTGCTGGATTAGCCATATGTGTTTGAGCCATTCCCATAAAGTTAGGATCATTAGCTTGCAGCAAGTTATTCTGTGCTTGTGATTGCTGCATACCTGAATTAAGGAAATTCTGTGTTTGTTGGTTATGAGTCTGTTGAGCACCAAACTGTAATTGAGCTCTTTGTGCTGCTGTATCACCTTCAAGTAATCCTCTAGCACTAGCTTCCACACCACCACCTTGAATACCTCTTGTAGCTAATGTTTGAGCTAGTCTGTCATTAGCATCAGCATAAGCTTTATCTACAGTTTGTTTAGATGTCTTAAGAAAGTCATTGGGGTCAAGTGATTGATAGTAGTTAGACATATTATCTTGAATAGACCCAAAAGTGCTCTCCCAATCATCATGCTGACTCTGTGCCATTTGTCTCTGCACTTCTTGTTGATCTTGCTGAGAATTAAAGTAATCTCTTTCAAACTGAGTCTGCTCAGCCATTAAAGCTGACTGATCATTATAAACACCTTGCTGCCAATCAAATTGAGACTTCTGAAAATTCAGGTTGTCCTGAGCAGATCGAGCTTGTGCATCCTGAGCTTGTTTCTGATCTTTACTGGCTTCATTTGAAGAATATGCACTGTATGCTGCTGATGCTGCACCTACTACTCCCATTACTCCCATTATATATCCTTTTTAAATGTTGATTTATTAAACTTGTATAGTGTTCCCACATACTCAGCTCGTTTACCCATAAGCTTATCCATTGTATCAGATTGTGCTATGGCTATAAAGTCTCCATCAAAAGTGTCGAACATAAGATCGTAATACTCTGATAATGCTTTTGTCTTTCTAAACTCTGGTCTTACGTACACCATCTCTCCAACATAGTTTGTTGGTGTACCTATTACTAAAGGTTGTGGAACTTCTGATACAATGAAGAAACCACGTTCATCAAAGAAGACATGTTTAAGTGTCTTCACATAACTAAAATAGTTGAGTAGTTCACAACTATACTTTAAATCATCTTGTTCTGTGTGAGCATCCATAAGCATTTCAGCAACATGCTCCACATCACTACATCTGTTAATATCTAATCTTTCCATATTATATCCAAACAAGCTTTACTTAAGCTTAATTATAGTTTAACCCATTAAGGGTGGTTAGGGTGAGGTGGATGAGGTGGTGGATGTTGGTTATCTTCCAACACCTTTACTCTATCTGTTAATGTTTGAACCGTTTGCTGTAGTGCTGTAATTAAACTATGCTCAGCTAAAATCCTACCCTCTAGTGGTTCAAGCCCGTTCAATCTATTATTCATACTAATACAGCAGTTATTAATCTGCTCATTAATATTACCTTGCAATTGATCCGCTACTGCATCTAACTGTATCATGGTGTATTAGCCCTCCCTATTACTGTGTAGTCAAAACCATACACAACACCTACACCAGCTACAGAATAAGTAATTTGCAGCCCACGCTGATGCTTTTTAGGTATACCTATAACTGTCATATCTTTATAAGCAGCTGTAATGTCTTTTCTCTGTACCTCTTTACCATCAATATAAATGATAATCTCAAAAACACCTGTAAAAGTAACCCTAACTTTGTCATACTCTTTAAGGTTAGTTACACCACCCTCTGTATTATCTCCTGACTTATACTCAAGTAAAGCTAATGCTTTGGATGAAGCTAATGAATATGTAGCTCCAGCTCTATGACCATAAATAGTACCAGTGGATGCGGTAATACTATCATACCCCTCTCTAGCATAGCTATTGTCACTAAATGAGTAGAACTTAACACCTCTTCTCAAGTCCATAACTAAGAAGAAATAGTTAGTAGCTATCGTATACACTTTGTTAATATAAGCACTTGATGAAACATCTTGTAACTTAAAGTCATGTGTAAATGTGAAGATATCACCTAAAAGCTCTTCACTTATGTTAGTGACTCTTGTACCATCACAGCTACATAGTGCATTAGCTGAAAGGAATACCACAACACCCTCTGCTTCCTGTAAACTTCTGAAAGACACACAGCCCTCTGTCTTAGATACTAACCTAGTTTGATATGTAGCTAAGTCAACACCTATAAGTACATCTATTCTAGACCTAGCAAACATAAGCAGTCCATTATATGTACTACCTAAAGCTGTAATCTCTTCAGGCATAATAATATAGCTAACAGCTGACCAATTATGTGGATCACCATACTCACTAAAATATACCCTATTTCTAACAGCTCCATACAGTCTACCTTTATGCTCTGTAAGATAGTTGATACCTGAAGGTGGTGGTGAACCTCCTATGTTTATAGGTGGTAAACCTAAAAAAGCATCATGAGTGCTGTCAAGATACTCTAGTGGTACATCATCATGTGCCCAACGTTCTACCTCACCAAATGCTCCTGTGTTAGCTCTAAATAGAATCAGTCCACCATCAATAGGTATGTTAGGATCATATGTTATTTCTGACATATCTACCAATACACTACCCATAGGCACTTCAATTGTAGCTGAGGTAGCCATTAGATTAGACTGACTAAGATCAGCATTATATGCAGCAGCTGTATAAGTATAATCACCATAGAGCATATTATCCTTAGGCATATAGTTTATTGCTTTTGACTGAACTGACCTAGCTTTACCAACTACAACAACCGCTATTGGAACTCCAACACTTATATCAAACCTAAACATTGAGTGATCAAGTAGATAGTCACCCACAACAAGATTAACTAATGTATCTTTGTAGTAATGATAATCACTACTAGCTATCTGCAACCTATGTTCTGTATCAGTCTTCAACGTTGGTTTACCAAAGTCAACAACAGAATCATTAATATAGTCATACATCACTACTGTCTCTCTAAATGGTAGGTATAGGAAACCATTAGCTACATTATTAGCATAACCTATGTTAGTGTATAAACCCTCAAACTCATCAACCAATACCCAATCACCACCATTAAACAACCTAACATATAATCTAGCTTTGTTAAGTCCAGATATAAGACCATATAGTTTATCACCAGACTCATCTAGTACAAACCAATAATCATTAACAATTTCATTATCCTGAGCATAGTAACCTAAATCTTCTGATGGTTTAAGCACCTGCATAAAATCTTCAAAGTATTGTACATTTACAGATGGGTCATTAGGTACTACATACATAACATTTTCTCTTAGTTTACCATTATCATACCTAGTGAAGATAAGTGTAAACTCACCTATGTTCTTAACCTTAGTAGGATATTGAACATAATCACTTGTAAGTATTACAGCTCTATGACCTAAAGCTTTAAACTTACTGTCTATAGTTACAGTAATAAACTGCTGTTGATAGGTTGTTTGTGTAGTAGATACTATATTAAGATGTAGTGAATATCCCTCACTATTATCACTTGTTACCAAGGATGAAAAATAACCAACCAACACAAAATAATCATCAAACATATCCATATCTACAAATATGTCTGACTGTGGACCATTAACAAATGAACCATCTTCCAATATTGAATCTATCTGCAACCTAAGGATACCACGTTCAATAAATGCACCAGTATCTAAATCTTTAATAGTCTTATACTCAAAGGATAGTATACGTGGTAAGAGAACTACACCATCTTCTGTTAGTAGCTTACCTAAGTTATAGGTTGTTGTTGGGTATGACCCCTTAACATCATATTCACCAAAGTAAAGTAACTGAGGTGCACCATCCATATAGGTATCAGTATCTGCAGCAACTCTAGTGTTTCGTGCTGTTAAGACAGTTAATTCTTCACCAATAGTTTCTGATGCTGCGAATATAATACTACCACCTGAGGAAGCTGAACCAACTAAAACATAGTTGTTTAATCCCATATTTACATACAGTTGATAAAGTCCATCATCTGGTACATAGAACTCAACATAAAAATTACCTGAATGATATGAATACTGATGTCTGTGATACATATTTACATCACCATCTTTAATCATCATGAACTCATCAGTCTCTCTAGGAACCACTAAATATGCTGTTGTACTCTCTACCTCAACAACTAAACCTTCCCACAATACATGAGTTAAAGTTAGCTTACCTGTTGGTGGTTCTGTACCAACTAATGACCACTGTATTGGATCTACAGCTTCTTCCCAATAAGGAGAAACATATACTAGTCCATTAGTGTTCTTGAATATTCTTCTATCATACTCAACAAAGATAGCATCTTCACTATTAGTAAACAGCTTATCTCTCCACCAAAATGGTCTAGTACCTCTATAACTAAATCCTGTTAATTCATCTTTATTTCTTGATTGTAGTGAACCCTTATCAAAGTTAATATTGTGTGCAACAACACCTTGATTAGGTTGTACGTATTGTGGGTCAACCCTAAGACTAAGACCACCATCAAATTGATTTCTTTCAGCCATCTAACTACCCCAACTTAATTTAATTAATCCATTACCACCAGTAGCACCTTTAGAGCCACTTACAGAAGCTCCTCCACCACCACCAGCACCATATCCAGGAGTAGTGTGACCAAACTCTAATGCTCCACCTCCACCATCACCAAAACCAGCCTGACCACCCCAAGTATTAGAACGACCAGCTGATGTACCATTACCATCTTTAGCTACACCATAACAAGTAGTTCTACTACTATCATTACCATTATATCCTGGTGATGATACACCACTATGACTATTCTTACCACCAGCACCACCAGCAGCACTAGCTAATATAGCATTGTAGTTATCTCCTCTTCTAATACTTGTAGCTGTACCAGCAGAACCATAACCTGAATAGCTTGGAGCACCAACACCACCCCTACCTACTATAAGTCTAAGAATCATACCAGGAACTACTGCTATAACAGTATTACTAATAATACCAGCATAACCACCACCTGCAGCTGTTGTAAGTGATAGGTTTTCACAAACTGCTCCTCCACCACCTCCACCAATAATACAAGCTGTCACTTCAACAACTCCTGCAGGAACTGTTACAAGAGTATCAACGTTAAAATCTCTGCTTTCAGCTTCTACATGCCTAGTTGAGCCAACAGCTGATCCACCTGAATAACCAAGATAATCTTGATTGTTACCTCTACCTGCTACTATAGAATACACATACTGAGTATCTGCTGATAGATTCTTATCTTGAAAAGCATCACCACTTGTAGTAGCTATAAGTATCTTATCTGTACCAACTAAATCTAATGATCTATATACAAAGTAGTACATACCACTACCTGCAACTCTTGTCCAAGTCAAATCTATTCTATCTACATAAACACCAATAGATGCTACTGGTGTTGTAGAGCCTGGTCTAGCCCATCCAGTATCATAAACAGCAGCTGACTGAACACCAGATGCATTCTCTGCCACTAGTTTAAATGTGTAGACAAGTCCAGGATAGTCAGATACATCAACAATTGAATATGTTGCTGTCCCAGCTAAGGTGTCCATAAGTACATTGTTTCTATAAACATAAAACTTAGTAGGTTCTGAACCCTCTGTGTTCTTCTTCCAATTCAACCTAACTTGATTAACCAATGTACCATCAGTAGCTACAAAGTCAGTTGGTGCTAGCATAGCATCTTCAGTTAAATAACCTATAGCTATGTTTGACTTCTTACTAGAACCATGTATGTTACTAGCTAAAACTTCATAGCTATAATCTACACCTAGTACAACAGCATAATCT
>DAOUPF010000224.1 GCA_030626265.1 Sulfurovum sp. | reverse complement strand
CTAGGCTTGGCTCATCTAGCATGAGAAGTTTTGGCTCACTCATGAGTGCTCTAGCGATGGCTAACATCTGCTGCTCTCCACCACTAAGTGTTCCACCCATCTGCTCTTTTTTACCTGCTAGACGAGGGAATTTCTGATACATCTCTTCTCTAAGTATCTCAAATCTATCACTATTGTTAAATGCACCCATACGGAGGTTTTCATCTACAGTGAGATTGATGAAAATTCGTCTACCCTCAGGTACAAGGGCTATGCCGTCTTGGATGACTTTATGTGTAGGCATCTTTGTGATGTTGTGACCATTTGCGTAGATCTCGCCTTTTTTCTTGATACTATTTACTAGGGCGTTTAGTGTAGATGTCTTTCCTGCACCATTGGCTCCTATGAGAGTGACTATGGTGTTTGGAGCAATGTGCATATCAATGCCACGAACTGCCGCTATCACACCGTAATATACTTCTAAATTCTCTACTTTAAGCATGTGTGAAATCTCCCAAATAAGCTGTAATGACTTTTTCATCGACAATAGCATCTGCTGGCTTGCCTTCAAAAATCTTCTCTCCATAGTCAAGTACGGTGACTAAGTCACACATATGGTTGACAAATTTCATATCATGCTCAATCAAAAGAATAGTTAGATTAAAGTCTCTCTTGATCTTATGAATGATATTGGATAGGTCAGCAGTCTCTATAGGGTTCATACCTGCTGCTGGCTCATCTAGCAATAGCAAAGATGGCTTGGTAGCAACAGCTCTAGCTATCTCTACCTTTCTCTGGTTTCCATAGCTCAAATCTGTGGCTTTGTGATTAGCATATTTTGTGAGGTTAAACTCATCAAGTATAGCCATAGCCTCTGCTCTTATCCTCTTCTCATGACCAAAGTACCTAGGAAGTCTAAATATAGCTTCCAAGTATGTGTAGTGAGTTTGGTTGTGAAATCCTATGAGGATATTATCTAGTACACTCATACTCTTGAATAGTCTTATATTTTGGAATGTTCTAGCTATTCCTTTTTGGACTACAATATTTGGTTTTGTGCCTGTGATAATCTCATTTTCAAAATTTACATTACCTTCTGTTGGTTGGTAGTTACCTGTAATAATGTTAAATATAGTAGTTTTACCGGCACCATTAGGACCTATGAGTCCATATATTTCTCCCTCTTTAACAGAGAAGGATAGGCTATCTATGGCGGTAACTCCACCAAACTGCATAGTAATGTTATGTATCTTTAGAAGAGCACTACTCATGACTGTTTCCTTTTGAAGAATTCAGAGAGCTCTTTGTCACCAAAGAGACCCCTTCTAGCAAAGAGCATGGTAATGATAAGCAGGACAGAGAATATCACCATTCTCATACCTGGATGAGCATCTGTCTCAAATCCAAATATGACCATCTCACTATCCAAGAACCTGAGCTCTTCTAGCCCAAACCCTATCACTATGGCAGCTACAAGTGTACCTGTCATACTGCCAAGTCCACCTAATACTATGATGATCAGTAGATAGAATGTCAGAAGGAAAGTAAATTGATCTGGAGTAATAGTAGTCAAAAATGATGCTAGAAGTCCACCACCAATCCCTTCAAAAAATGCAGATGTCATAAATGCAAATGTCTTTATCTTGAAAGTATTGACACCCATGGCTATAGCAGCATCTTCATCATCTCTGAGAGCTTTCATTGCCCGACCGTATTTGGAGTATATGATATGTATCATAACCATAAATGTAATGATAACGATACTACCTACCCATCTAAAGTCAGCAAAATCAGGTATGTCATTTAGTCCCATAGCACCATTGGTATAGCTAGGGCTATTCATAGCAAAGATACGAATGATAAATCCAAATCCAAGAGTTACGATAGCTAGATAATCACCTCTCACTCTAAATACAGGCACAGAGAGCATAAATGCTATAAATGCAGAAGCCAGACCACCAGCTAACAAGGCTATAGGAAAGTTGGCTTGCATCTGCAAAATGATAGGTGCAGGATCAGTGAGAGCATACATATCTAGCTTGGTATCCATAGGGATGATAAATATAGCAGTCATATAAGCACCAATAGCTACAAATCCGTTTGGCTCTAGTGAAAATTGACCTGCAACTCCATTGATAAGGTTGTAGCTAAGTGCTAGAATGGCAAAAATACCTATATTTATAATCATACTTAGACGGTATGAGCTAAGGTTATTATGTAGGAACCATATGAGCCATAGGCTGGCTGCTATCAATAAAACTTTTATAATTAAACTTTTCATTTAAAATCTCCCTCTATCTAGATCTTCACCCATGATACCAGTAGGTCTAAATAGAAGTACAAGTATCAGGAAGAAGAATGCAAAGGCATCTTTGTATCCACCAAGCTCAGGGAATAAGGCAACTACAAATATCTCAGTAAAGCCTAGTATAAATCCACCCAATACTGCACCTGTGACAGAACCGATACCACCAAGCACTGCTGCGGCAAAAGCTTTGAGTCCTACTATAATACCCATGAGTGGGTCAATGGAAGGATAACTAATAGCATAAAATATACCACCCACAGCAGCTAGTGCAGAGCCTAGTGAGAAGACTATGGTGATGATATAGTCTGCATTGACACCCATGAGCTTAACTGTTGGTATATCAAAAGCTAGAGCACGAATAGCCATACCGTACTTAGTCTTGTAGAGGACATATAGAACTCCACCTAGTATGAGTACGGTAATTACAGGAATGATGACTACCATGATAGGTATGATAATCTCACCTAATTTAAAGGAGGTAGTTAGATACTCTGGAGCTGGAAATGCTTTTGGTACACCACCAAAAAGTACATTAAATAGATTTTCCAAGAAGAAGCTAATACCAATAGCGGTGATTAGTAGTGAAATCTTAGGGGCATCTCTGAGGGGTTTGTAGGCAACCTTATCTGTCAAGACTCCTACGGCTACGGAGCCTAGTATACCTACCACTACTGCGATAGGAAAAGGAAGCCCAACTGAGACAGCTAGATAGACGAGGAAAGCTCCCACCATCATGATATCGCCATGAGCGAAGTTAATTAGTCGTAATGTTCCATAAACCATCGTATATCCGATGGCAATGAGAGCATACATGCTACCCAAGCTTATCCCGTTGACAAGCTGTTGCAGAAAGGTAGAAAAATCCATTGATTACCTTTTGTATTCTTATATTGATATTGTCATTACACTAGACTATACTTTGTAGTCAACTGTAATGACAATGTAGTGTGGAGTTCCCAAGCTGAAGCTTGGGAACGAGATTGTTGGATTGGAGTATAAAACTTACGGATTAACTGTAGTTTTGTACTGGAATTTACCATCTTTGACAGCGTTAACAACTGCAGATTTTACAGCGTTTCCTTTTTCGTTGATAGTGATTATGCCAGTGATACCTTTGTATCCTTTTGTGCCACGAAGATTATCATTGATACATACTTTATCATCAGAT
>DAOUPF010000066.1 GCA_030626265.1 Sulfurovum sp. | reverse complement strand
CCAATTTGGAGATAATTTATTCTCTGTAAATTCCTCTGCCATTGCATAGGCTCTTTCGTAAGCAACTTTTCCTTTTTCTTCACGCTCTACATCTGAACTATATGGCTTATGATTCACAAATCGTCCAATGCATTTTTCACAAAATTCTTTATACTCAGCCGTATACATTAAAAAAGCATGCCAAGCTTCATCAATCTTTGATGTGGGAGCGAGAGCATGTTTTGTATTACCTGCTAAAAATAAAAATAACTTCAAGTCATTAAACATGGCTGTTGCTGTTCCGCTATCTACTTGAGCTGTTTGTATTATCCTACTGACAACATTGCTGTTTTGATAAGATTCAACTCGCTCATAACTAACTTTATTCATTCTTTCCCTTTATTTTTTCTCATCTCATGCAACATATGCTTAGAATAGTTTGCATTATCAAATACTGCTCTAGAGGCTTGCCCTGAAATGACTAGTATTAGACCTACTAAGGCAACTGTCACTGCTGAAGGTATACCCATTAGTGCCATACCACTTTCTTTAACTAATACAAATGTCAAAGATATTCCTCCCATAACAGCTATCCAACCTATGAAAGATACAAGGTTTGCTACCCCAATGGAAGCAGCATAGCTATTTGATACCTCAGAAGAAGATGTTAGTTTCTCTATAGATGATATACCCATTCCTGAATCTTTATCCATGTTTATTCTCCTTTAAGTTCATCATCACTTTTCCTCCCTAATAAAATAATTACGATATAAATATCGTTAGAAAAGTTTAGCAGAATAATTATTATACTTTAATGAGATATATACATATTATTTACTATCTAATACACTATTATAGTATCCTTTATATATCGTTGATAATATTCTTGCAATACACTAGAATATTATTTATATACATATATCGTTAAAGGAGGATTCATGGATAAAAAAAACAAAGAAGAGCTTGTAGATTCAGCTACCAATCATTCTATAACAGAACCATACCTCTCAGGATACATAAATACTTACTCCTACGAACATTTAAACACTAACAATGAGCCTACAACAGAATCATTTTCTATCCATACGAAATTATCAAAACCTAAAGAGTATTTTAAAAATAAATTTGAAATATCTGAGTTAGAAAGTCATAGTGAAGAGATGTTAGATATCGTTTCATATAATGTTAAAAAATACCGTAAGCTTAGAGGTTTTACACAGATAGAACTATCTTTAGAGATAGGGCTTAAAGGTGGTGCATATCTTGGTCGTGCAGAATTACGAAAACCTAATCATCATTTTAATATAAAACACATAGCTAAAATAGCAAAAGTTTTGGAGGTAGATATACATAATTTTTTTGAGCCAGATTTTGAATTTTATTTAGAACGAAGCCCTAGTTATTATCCGAAAATAGACGAATAAGAAATATTTACCCCCTACTCTATTTCCCTATTAAATCTTAAAATCATACTTCTATGCCAAGCAAACAAAAAAACAAAAACATGGATGATTTTGTGAAGAGTAAAATACCAAACATATCAGAAGAAGATAAGATATTAGCTAAAGAACAGTTAGAAGAATTATTAGAAGTAATCACATCTATCTTTCTTCGTAAGTTACAAGATAGGTAGTTTACAGATAGTTTTATTAATAGTAAAATGTATTTATGTAGAAGTACAATCTACATCGTACATTATAAATAAATAACCAAAAAATATATGGAAAATGTTTATGGCTATGTACGAGTGTCAACGACTAAACAAGGGGATGGCGTTTCTTTAGAAGCTCAACAGGATTCTATAGAACAGTTTGCCAAAAGTAATAATTTAACTATTATTAAGTGATTTGAAGAGAAGCAAACAGCGGCTAAGGTGGGTAGAGTTAAATTTAATCAAATGTTACAAGAACTTTCAAGAAAGAAAGCTCAAGGGGTAATTTTTCATAAAATAGATAGGTCTACTCGTAATCACTCTGATTGGAGTAGGTTAATTGATTTGAGAGATTTTTCAGATATTAAATTATACTTTTCTGCTGATGGCATTGATATGACCACAAGAAGTGGAAGATTTGTAGCTGATATTAATATGGCTATGTCAAAACATTATATTGATAACTTAACAGAAGAAGTAAAGAAAGGTCTCTATGGGAGGCTCAAACAGGGGTTATATCCCTTTAAAGCACCTATTGGATACCTAGATATGGGTGGAGGGAAATTAAAGGAAATTGACCCTACTAAAGCACCAATTATTAAAGAAGCTTTTCGGCTGTGTGCAGAAGAAAGATATACTTTTAATAAAGTGAGTGCCTATCTTGCAAAAAATGGATTAACTACTTCTACAGGCAGAGCTTACGGTAAGAGTACCGTATCAAGAATATTACATAATCCTTTCTATGTGGGAGTTATGGAAGTTAAAAACAAAACATTCATAGGAAAGCATGAAAAACTTATTTCTACTAAACTATTTCATAAGACACAAAATATTTTAAGTAGTAAAAAAACTCTTTCACAGGGTAAGCATGATTATCTCTATCGACAATTAATTACCTGCGACTGTGGTAAAAATTTAATAGCAGAAAAGCAAAAAGGAAGAGTTTACTATCGTTGCCATAATAGAGATTGCTTGGAAACAACTATCAGAGAAGATAGGATTACATCTTTTCTCAAGAAAGATTTTAATAAATTTAAACTAGATGATTATTTTATAAAAGAAATAGGAAAAAGGACATTGGCAAAACTGGGTCAAAAAAATCAAAATCAAAATAAATTTAACTCCACCATTAAATTACACCTCGCTAATGCTGATGGTAGACTTAACAAATTAACTGATTTGTTATTAGATGGTTCTGTGGATAAAGAATATTATTTGACCAAGAAAAAAAATATACATATGGAGATTGCTAATCTTGAAGATAAACAGGCAGAAAAATTATTGAATTTTAAAGAAATAGAGCGAGAGTTAAAAAAATTACTCGAACTCTCTACAAGCCTTTATTCTGCTTATATTTTAGGAAATAAACAAGAAAAAAGACTTTTACTTAAAAAAGCCTTCTCGAACCTTTATCTAATCAATGGAACACTAGTAATAGAACCAAAAGAACCTCTTTCTTTACTTCTATTTTCTTCTAGCGTTCTGCTTGGTGGACTTAATCAGACTAACACTCGAAAGCTTTCTTGTCAAGAACAAATAGATACCATAGTTAATAAATTATTTGAATATTTTACAAACTACCGCTCATAAAAGTTTAGACACTTGTACATTAAGAATCATTTTAACAATTAATTAGTGATTTTTTTATTTCATTACATAACTAACTAGACTATATTTTAATTTCTACTAATTTTTTACATCTCCGCCTATACCTTTTTTTAAGTCCTGAAGTCCTAAAGTCCTATCAAATATTTTTTCATTAAAAGAATATATTTACCAAAAGATAATATAATACATTGTGCTCTCTAATACCGCTACGATAATTGTCATGAAAGAGTAAAGTGATAATTACCATGAAAGAGCACAAATGGTAGGCAAGAATATTTATTTTGTCCTCCTTTGTTAGTATTGGGATTTATGAACCTAGAGAATGACCAGATGGCTCGCCATCTTTCTAGGTTTTATTCACACCTTCTTTCTTCTTCAAATAATCAAATTAGTATATATGTTCTTTTTAAAGTCCTGAATTCCTAAAGTCCTATTTCTTAAAGCAACAAAACCTAGCATTCATTGCTTTTTAGATATAATATATATAGATATATTTCTAGAAAGGATTAGTTTTGAGTGATAAAAAAAGAGTAGGTATATGGTTGAGAGTTTCTACTACTATGCAAGTAGAACAAACAGATTCTTTAGAGCATCACGAAAGAAGAGCAAAGGCATATTGTGAAGCCAAAGATTGGACTATAGTTAAAATATATAGAGTAGAAGCTGTATCAGGCAAAGTAGTATTTAATCATCCATCTATGATAGAAATGTTAGAGGATATTAAATCAGGAGAGATAGATACTTTAGTATTTTCTTCTCTATCTCGATTAGCAAGAAATACTAAACAACTTCTACAAATAGCAGATATATTTCAAGAGAATAATTCTTCTTTGGTATCTCTTAAAGAATCTATCGATACTAGTTCTCCAGCTGGTAGATTATTCTTCACCCTACTCTCAGCTCTGGCAACTTTTGAATCTGAAGAACTATCGGAAAGAGTAAAGGCTTCGGTGCTTACTCGGGCTAAAATGGGCAAAACTTTGGGGGGTGCGGCCCCCTTTGGCTTCACATATGTGAATAAGAAACTAGAACTAGACCCCAAAGAAGCTCCTATTAGAAAAGAAGCCTTTGAAATATTTCTAGAAACTAAAAGAAAAAAGACTACGGCAAGAATACTCAATGAAAAAGGCTATCGTACAAGAAAAGGTGCTAAGTTTTCTGATTCTACCATTGGAAGAATGCTCACGGATACCATAGCCAAAGGTTTAAAGAAATCAAACTATACTAACTCTACAGGAGATGGTAAACATTGGGATTTAAAAGATGAATCTGAATGGATATACATAGAAGTTCCTGCTATTGTAAGTGAGGAGTTATTTGATAAAGTGAATAATATTATTAAAATCCAACAGAGTACGAGAAAGAAACCTACAAGGCTACCAGTTCATCCATTTTCAGGATTAGTTTTTTGTGACTGTGACTGTGACCATGTACCCATGAGAGTTCTTTCTTCTACTCCTAGTAAATATACTTGCCCCTCTTGTAGAGCTAAAATATCTAAAGAAGATTTAGAGAGTATCTACAAAGAACAGTTAAAAGTATTTATGCTTTCTCCAAAGAAAATGAAAGAGTATTTATCTAAAGCAAATATAGTTATTTCAGAGAAAGAAGTTCAATTAAAAGTTTTGAAAGATGAACAAGCCAAAGTACTTCATGAATCTAAAAAACTCTATGACCTCTATATGAATGATGGATTATCTATAGATGGGTTTAAAAGAAGTAATTCTTCTTTAGATGAAAGACTAAATGAGTTAGATAATTCTATTCCTAAACTTAATGCTGAGATTGATTTATTAAAACAACAAATTCTTCATGAATCAGAAATGAACTATAGTGGGAAAACTCTTTATGAAAAATGGGATAGTTTTTTAGATGAAGATAAGATACAAATAATTAAGAGTCTTACTAAAAAGATAGTTATTAGAAAGAAAGAAGTATTTATCAGTCTTTTCTTTATTCCCTCTATCGTAAGTAGCGGTAACTGGGCAATAGAACCTCATGGATTTTGTGCAGCTACAAACATTATATCAGCCTCATACTCTATCTTGGCATTTACACGGGCTATATGTACTTTTCTGTCTTGTAATGGTTCTCTAAGTGCTTCAAGTATGGCTTTAGAAAAGTGAGGAAGTTCATCAAAGAATAGGATTCCGTTGTGTGCCAAGGCAACTTCACCTATCCTAGCTCGTGAAGAGCCACCACCAAATATAGAAGCAGAAGTAGCAGTATGATGAGGAGCTCTCATGGGTCTAATGGCAGAGAAATCAGGAGTTACATCATCTAAAAACTGATGCTTAGCGATAGCTAACATCTCCTCTTCGTAGAGTGGAGGGAGTATGTCTTTAATTCTTTTTGCTATCATACTTTTGCCGCAACCTGGATTACCCTCCATTAGAAAGTTATGCATACCAGCTGCTGCTATCAATGATGCTCTTTTTGCTATGCCTTGTCCTTTGACATCAGCAAAATCACTCTCATAATGTTTTTCATAATAGTAAGTTTTATCATCTACATTAAAAGAGTCAGCATCATATGAGAATAGCTGGATATTTGCATCAAATTTCTTCTCTTTGACTATCTCTATAGCAGAGCTTAGGGAATCTACAGCTATAAAATCTACTCCTGATATATGACTTAGATACTCTATAGAGTCTTTGGGAACTATAGCTCTTTTTATAAGTCCTTGCTCTTTGAGTGAGAGGATTAGAGGGAAAAGCATAGAGCTGGACTTGACTCTGCCATCTAGTCCCAACTCTCCAAAGATAAAAAGACCATCTTCATCAATATTTATCTTGTTGAGTGCTATTAGTAGTGCAACTGATAAGTCAAGGTGAGTACCACTTTTTTTTAGGTCTGATGGGCTTAGATTGACTGTTATCTTTAGTGGAGGAAAGATAAAATCATTGGTAAGTAGTGCTGCCTTGACACGTTCTTTTGCTTCTTGTATATCACTACTAGCCAAGCCTACTACTGAAAATCCTGGGAGTCCTTTGGTAAAAGTAGCCTCTACTTCTATTATCTTTGCATTCACACCTTCTAGTATAGCACTTGTTAAGCTATTGACAATAGCCTCTTTTTTTATAGGTACTTTTTGGATGGTTGTCTGTTCTTGTGGAAGATTACCACTATCTATTTTTGCATTCATATTAATATATTGACATAAAAATAGATAAAAAGGTAAAAATATGTCATATTGTCATGTTTTTTAAGAAATTATTGTAGATTCTTAGGAAAAAACCTAAGAATCATTTAGATATTACTTATCGACATGGGTTTATACGAGCATCACTACCTCTATATAAATATACCTCTACACGTCTATTCAGTGCCATATTTGAAGCTGTCGTATTGGATGCTAGAGGTTTGTTGTATGAGCAACCTTGTGTTGAGATAGAATTTTGGATTCCTTTTGTACGCAGTGAGTTTGCAACATTTTGTGCTCTTCTGCTTGATAGTCCTTGGTTATAGTCATAACCTCCACGATTATCCGTAAATCCTGCTACTCCTACTACAGTTTCTGGGTAGTTTATAAGTAGTGTTCCTACTTTGCCAATCTTATATCTAGCACTAGATGTCATCTGATCAGAGCCTGTAGGAAACATCATCTTATCGCGGAACATTATCTTGACATACCCCTCTCCTTTGGAGACTATTAGAGTTCTGTTTGGATCGATCTGTGCTAGAGGGTCATTATCTACATGTGTTCCTAATGCACTTGCCACTTCATTTGCCTGTTGATCTAAGCTATATCCTATAACCGCACCAGCAACCCCTCCTCCTACAGCACCTAAGATAGTAT
>DAOUPF010000265.1 GCA_030626265.1 Sulfurovum sp. | reverse complement strand
GTATTTAGGATATTTGCAAGAAATTTGAGTTTACCCCAAAGGTTAAGCGATGATTTCTTATGAATGTCCTAGATGCAATGACTTGTGCTAGTTTTGTAATCTCTATTGCATATTTTAGGTTTATTATACTTTCAAGTACCAAACTTAGTACACAGCAATTCTTTGTAATTATGGTATAATCACTCCATAATTTACAAGAATCATAACAGATAAAATATCTGCTGTCTTGTAAAAAACTGACATTTGAGATAAATATGGATAAAAATATTATAAAACAGTTAGTTGATACTGATGGTCATATATTTGCAGAGCTTAAATATAGTCCAGAATATCTTTCTAAGCTATCCAAGCATTCACATGAAAACCTAGATCTTGTTATTATAGATACGGGAGAGATAAAGATAGATTTTTATCCAAATACTATAAAGCATCTCCATCAAAATAAAATTGCTATATTTAATCCACAACAAGTTCATATAACTAAAAACTGCAAAGAAGCAATACTCCAATACTACTCTCTACTTATAGATACACAATGGTGCATAGAGCTCCAAAAAGAGTTATTTGGAGATATAGATAGCTTTGTGCCTATAGATGAGTATATACTAGCAGATAAAGATACTTATGATAATTTTAAAACTATATGCAAGCTAATCATCGCTGATAAAAATCAAAATATTAAAAAAATATTAAAAGAGTTTCTAATAAGTATTTTCAAAGTCCACTGTACTCCTACTCAAATACAAGAGATCAAAACAGAAAACATACTCCTAGAGAAAGTTGAAACATTTATATCTGCAAATTTGGATAATCAAATATCTATAGATGACATATCTGAGTATGTGGGCTACAGTAGTGCTCATATCTCACGAATATTTAAGAAAAAGTTTGGTCTAACTCCACATGCATATATAGTAGATAAAAAAGTACACAAAGCTAAAGATATGATACTCAATTCAGAAAATGTAAATTTAGCAGAAGTAGCAAATGAGTCTGGGTTCTATGACCAGAGTCATTTTGTAAAGACATTTAAGAAAGCCTATTCTTTAAGTCCTAATGCTTATAAAAAATAGATTACTTTAGCAAATCCCCAAGGCTATCTAGAGGGCTCTTACCCTCCTCTATCATGGCATATACCTCTGCTGCGATAGGTAGATATATTTTTTTATCTTTGGCTATCTTGTGAAGAGCTTTGGCAGTGGGGACTCCCTCTGCCACTTCTCCTAGCTCCTCTAGTATCTCATCCATGCTTTTGCCTTTAGCAATACCTAGCCCTACTCTAAAGTTTCTTGACATAGTAGAGCTAGCAGTGAGAAATAGATCACCTGCACCACCTAGAGATAGAAATGTCTCATTTTTAGCACCAAAATACTCACCAAAACGAGTCATTTCCACTAGACCTCTAGATATGAGTGCTGCTTTTGCATTGTTTCCTAGACCTAGCCCCTCACATACTCCTCCTGCTATGGCAATGACATTTTTGTATGCTCCTGACACCTCTGCTCCTATAACATCATCACTAATGTAGCCTTTGATAAACTTAGGCAAAGCATCTGCATATTTTTGTGCAAGATCTAGATTTGTAGAGCTTATCTTAAGTGCAGTCGGTAGTGATTTTTGTACCTCTGTAGCAAAAGATGGACCAGAGATGAAAGCTAGTCTATCGTGTGAGACAAACTCCCCATAGATATCATTGAGAAATGCACCTGTACTTGTCTCTATGCCTTTAGCTGCTACTAGAATATTTTGTCCCCTATCCACAAAATTATCCTGCATCCAATCCCGTACAAACTGTGCTGGAATAGCGATAACTAAATATTCTCTACTTAATGCCTCATCTAGAGATACAAAATTTTCAATCTCTTTTACTCTACGAGAATGAATAACTACATCATTATCCTGGGAATAAGCATGATACAGTGCCTGCCCCCACTTGCCAGCTCCTATGATAGCTATCTTCATATATTATCCCTTATATCTATTTTTTATCATCTCTACAAATAGTTCAGCACTCTCTTCATACATATCAAATATCTTGTCCACACCTGCTAAAATTAGCCGTCTGTTATCCTCTGTACTATCAGATAGGGCTATTATCTCATTATCAAATCCATTGGAACGAATAGATATAGCATGATATACATTCATCGCTTCACTATCCATACTGCACACAACTACTGTACCATCTAGTATCTCAAGCTGATTCAAATACTCTACTTGATGGAAATCTATCATCTTTATATTTTTAAATCCATCAGATTGTGCTTTGTCATAATTCTCTTGTATATCTTCATATATAGTTATAGCTATACCAGCAGATGATAGTTCCTGACACATATGTGAGCTTTTATATGTATATCCGAAAAAGATTATCTCTTTATCTATACTTTTGAGATATCTTAGTGCTCTATTGTCAACAGCCTTATATGGTTCTACTATACCATCTACTCCTGCTGCTCTATATTGAACCTCTAGATGCTCTTGACTCATACGAGAGAGAACAAAGCTATCTCTATATATACTCTTGGCATTTAATATGAAGTAGATATTGTCAATATCACTGCTAGTGAGTGTCAACATAGCTGCTATGTTGTCCTTTTGATATAGCTCTTTGACAAGCTTGGCACTAGATCCATCAGCACGGATGACTCTATATCCATCTTCATAAGCTAACTGAACTTTACTCTCATCATTCTCTATAATTACTGGTTCATAATCTTTGTCTATTTTGAGCTTTTTGGCTATAGTAGAGCCTAGATGACCATATCCATTGATGATGACTACATTGTCCATCTTGTTGACATGCTTTATACTATCTGAGTTGCGTAGTTCATCAAATCTCTCTGAAAATGCCGATACCATCACAGAGGTGACAAATGATATCATAGCGATACCAAAAATGATACCAAACATAGATATGATTTTGCCCAAATCAGTCACAGGAGATATATCAAAAGGACAACATAG
>DAOUPF010000117.1 GCA_030626265.1 Sulfurovum sp. | reverse complement strand
TGACATTCTACTATATGATGCACAGATAGTACCCGTAGGCAAAGACCAGATACAGCATGTAGAGATGACTAGAGATATCGCTATCAAGTTTAACAACGATCATGGGGAGATACTCACAATTCCTGAGTTCAAGATAGATGAGGATGTGGCTACAGTACCTGGCATTGATGGAGCTAAGATGAGCAAGAGCTATGGCAATGATATACCTATATTTATGGATGAAAAACCATTGCAGAAACTATGCAATAAAGTAGTCACAGACTCCACACCTATGGGAGAGCCGCTAGAGTTTGAAGACTGCAACGTATATGCACTAGCTTCACTCTTCTTAGATAAAGCAGGTAAAGATGAGCTAGCAGATAGGTACAAGAGTGGCACAGAGGGATATGGTCACTTCAAAAAGTACCTCAAAGAGCTAATCTGGGATGAGTTTGCAGAGGCTAGAGAAAAAAGAGCATATTATCTAGAAAATCCTGAAATAGTGAGAGAGATACTTCAAAGTGGTGCTAGCAAAGCTAAAAAGATTGCAAGTGTCAAAATGGAAGCAGTGAGAGACGCTGTGGGAATTATATAAGGGATATAGAAGATAAAGGAAGTGGAGAGTTTACTCCCACCTCATAGTTTCTTGGAGCTTGGTGGGGCTAGAGCCTCCACTACCTAGTGACTACGCACCTTCATTCATGATAGATAAAAACTCTTCATTGGACTTAGTCTTGCCCATCTTTTTAAATAAGAACTTAAGCCCCTCTATCTCTTCCATATTTTGCATAGCATTTCTAAGTGCCCATACTTTTTGAAGAGTCTCAGGAGTAGTTAGTAACTCCTCTTTTCTTGTACCTGATTTAGTCACATCCATAGCTGGATAGATTCGTCTATCTGCTACATGGCGATTTAGGACTACTTCTGAGTTTCCTGTACCTTTAAACTCCTCAAAGATTACCTCATCCATACGGCTACCAGTCTCTATAAGTGCCGTAGATACGATAGTCAGAGAACCACCAAACTCTATATTTCTAGCTGCACCAAAAAATCTCTTTGGCTTATGCAAGGCGTTGGCATCTACTCCACCTGAGAGTACTTTACCTGAGCTTGGAGTTACTGTATTATAAGCACGAGCAAGACGCGTGATAGAGTCTAGTAGAATGATAACATCTTTACCTAGCTCCACTCGTCTCTTGGCTTTTTCTATCACCATCTCAGCTGTTCTTACATGGTTTTGAGCTGGTAAATCAAAAGTAGAACTATATACTTCACCCTTGACTGAACGTTGCATATCTGTGACCTCTTCTGGACGCGCATCTACTAGTAGCACCATCAGACTAGCCTCAGGGTTATTGGCAGATATACCATGTGCTATCTCTTTGAGTAGTTCTGTTTTACCAGTTCTTGGAGGTGCTACGATAAGTGCTCTCTGTCCTTTTCCTATAGGAGAAAATAGATCTATAACACGACCTGTGAACCTCATCGGATCATACTCTAGTATAAGTTGGTCATTTGGATATAGTGGTGTTAGGTTGTCAAAGAGTGGTCGTTTTTTTGACTCTTCTGGTGGTAGATAGTTGATGGCTTCTATCTTCAATAGTGCATAGTACTTCTCTTGATCTTTTGGGGAACGAACTTGTCCTGTGACTATATCACCATTTCTAAGTGCAAATCTTTTTATCTGCGTAGAGCTGACATAGGTGTCATTGCTAGAGTTTGCAAAGTTGCCATCCTCTGAACGCAAAAAGCCATAACCATCATTCATCACCTCTAAAATACCAGTAAAGAGGATATAACCTCCCTGACTTACTTGTGCTTTAAGGATCTCAAATATAAGGTCTTTTCTCTGAAACTCATTTGGGTTCTCTATATTGAACTTACTAGCAATCTCTAGTAACTCTTGGAGTGGTTTTTGCTGCAAAGTCTCTACTTTGAAGCCACTTACTGGTGTATGGGTTCTAGTATGCTTTTTATTGTGATTTCTATTGCCACTATTGTTGGCAGGTTTTTTATTATTATTGTCGCTCATGATTCCTCGTAATATATGGAGAAGATTTTGGTAAGTTCACAAAGATGTGAAGTAGTGCAATGGCGGTATTATAATCCATATTTACTTAAATCCGAATTATGTAGTGAAATTGTAAAAATATTTTAAGTTAAGTGTCAAATAAAATGTGTAGAAAAAGCTAAATATAATAGATATGGGTATGTAAAAACACCTATCAAGTATAGCCAAGGTGCAGTTTTGGTCTCTAGTATAATGAGAAACTCATCATCTGCCTTTTGTTTGACAAATACTTTCTCTATAAGGTTTATCTTTAGAACTATATCTATAGTCTTTAAAAGAAGTATCACCACAATCGCCCAGTTAAATATAGAAAAGGCTATAGATACATAGAGTATATATAGATAACCAATATGCATAAATAGCAGAAGAAATATAGACTTTTTGTAAAAATGATACCCTTTAGCCAAAGAGCCTAAAAGCGTATCTGAGTGTTGCCAGTATGCCTCAAATAGCTCCAAAACTATAGATAGGGCTATTAATTTCCACATATGTTAGAACTTCTTGATAAGGTCACAAAACACCTCATATAAAGCTTCTACTTCATCTATACCTGTACACTCATTGGGTGCATGTATCGTGTCATTGATAACCCCAAATTCCACTACATCTATGCCATACTCCCCCATAAACCTAGCATCACTTGTACCCCCTGCTGTAGATAGCTTGGTCTTCATATTTGTGACTCTCTCTATACTTTGGGTTATTTTTTCTACTATCTTTGAATCTCTTTTTGTTACAAATGGATATGAGCCTTGAGTTAGCTCTAGCGTATAGTCTAGACCATCCAAACTACTGGCTATATGTGCGGTAACCTCATCTTGGGTAGTTTTAGTAGAGTTACGAACATTAAACATAATCTTTAGAGAGCCAGGGGTTACATTGGTCACTTCCATACCTCCTCTGATATCTGTGATTACCATCTGACTAGGAGCAAAATCATCATCTCCATTGTCTAGGTAGACTCCTGCTATTTTATCTAGAACTGGGGCTATGTTATGTACTGGATTTATGGCTTTTTCTGGATATGCTGCATGACCTTGTTTTCCATGTATTGTGAGATAGCCATTGATAGAGCCTCGTCTGCCTATCTTGATCGCATCTCCAAACTTCTCTTCACAAGTAGGCTCTGCTACTACTACAAAGTCTGGTAAAAGCTCTATCTCTTTGAGGTGAGAAAGCATAATCTGCGTACCATATGTAGCATCACCCTCTTCATCAGATGTTAGAAGAATAGAGAGTCTTCCATTGAACTTCTCTGTGTATTTGATAGCCTGTACAAAAGCAGCTACTCCACTCTTCATATCCTGTGCACCACGGGCATATATCTTGCCATCTTTTATCATAGGCTCATATGGGCTACTATCCCAGCCATCTCCTGCTGGCACTACATCAACATGCCCAGCAAAACAGAGGTGTTCTCCATCTCCAAATCTTTTGCTTAGAAATAGGTTCTTAACTCCACCTTCATTGACATATATCGCTTCATAGTCACTCATATATGACTCTATGAGTTTCATAAGCCCACCATCATCTGGAGTGACTGATTTGACTGACAATATCTTTATAAAAAAATCAACTATATTCATTGCTAGAGGTATCCTTAATAGACTTTAATATATAATTATACTAAATAACACCAAATAATTCGCCACAAGAAGGTTATATTGTGCATATAGACAATACTATTTTAGAAAAATTAGAAAAACTATCTTATCTCAGAGTTGATGAGAATAAAAAAACACAAATCATAGAACAACTCTCTGAGATAGTAACATACATAGAAAATCTAAATGAACTTGACACTGATCATTTGGATGCCTCTTTCTCTACACTAGAGGGTGGGACACCTATGCGTGCTGATATACCAGACACTAACCCTACTATAGGGCAAGATATATTAAGTCACTCTCCACAACATGAAGAGGACTTTTTTGTAGTCCCAGCTATTATAGGATAATACCTATTTATTTAATAAATTAAAAAAGGAATATCATGTCAGAATCTAACATAAAAAAACTTCTTCAGAGTGTTGTAGTACACAAATCTTCTGACCTTCACTTAGTCAGTAAAAGCGAACCACTGCTACGACTAGATGGAACACTAAAGCCTATTAATCTACCAAAGCTTACAGGTACTGCTATAGAAGAGATGTGCTATTCATTGATTACAGAAAAGCAAAAAAAGCACTTTGAAGAGCATCATGAACTTGACTTTGCTATTGAGCTTGATGGAATTGGACGATTTAGAGCAAACTACTATAGAACACTTGGAGAGATGGCAGCTGCATTTAGGGTTATTCCTATAGATGTACCTACTCTTGATGATCTAAATGCCCCACCAGTATATAAGAAACTTATCAAGAGAGAGAAGGGGCTTATCCTAGTCACTGGACCAACAGGTTCAGGTAAATCAACAACTCTAGCAGCCATGCTAAATGAGATAAACCTAACAGAGGCTAAACATATAGTCACAGTTGAGGATCCAGTGGAATTTGTCCACAAAAATAAACAGTGTGTATTTTCACACCGTGGAGTAGGAGATGACACTAAGAGTTTTGGCATAGCACTCAAGTATGCCATGCGTCAGGATCCAGATATTATACTAATCGGGGAGATGCGTGACAAAGAAACTATCTCTGCAGCTCTTACAGCAGCGGAGACTGGTCACCTTGTCTTTGGTACACTCCATACTAGCTCTGCTCCTGGTACTATCAACCGTATTATCGATGTATTCTCTGGTGATGAACAGCCTCAAATTCGAGCTATGCTTTCTAGTTCATTGATTGCTGTTATCGCACAAGCTCTCTTGCCAAAACCAAAGAGCGGTAGAGTCGCAGCCTCTGAGATCTTGGTAACCAACCATGCTATTTCAAACCTCATTAGAGAGGATAAGGTACATCAAATATACTCTTCTATGCAAATGGGACAGGGTGATTCTGGAATGCAGACACAGACTCAAGCATTATTAAAGTTCCTCTCCTCTGGTATGATAGACAGGCACACAGCTATGCAATATGCAAATAAACCTGAAGAGCTTGAAAAAGCTCTTAATAGGCTCTAGATAATGAGTTTTGCTGATTTAAATACTCTTGACCTGATAGTGACTACACTAGTACTTTTGATGTCTATCAAAGGTATTATGAATGGTTTTTTACGAGAATTTTTTGGTTTTATTGGACTAATAGGTGGTATTATTATAGCCTCTAGAACAGCTGAACCAATAGCCAAATATATTGATAACAATATATTTCATCTAGATAATTTTGCAGCATTAAAAC
>DAOUPF010000124.1 GCA_030626265.1 Sulfurovum sp. | reverse complement strand
TGGGCTGAGTATCAAGAAGACGTGCAGAGATATCCCACTTGTGGTAGATATGTCCTTTCATAAACTGGCTGATGACGCGATGATAGAGGGTGATGAGGCTTTTGCATCTGTAAAAAAAGGGCTCAAAGATAGTGCCTTGAGCAAAAAAGAGATAAAGAGCATACGAAAAGAAGCAGCAGAGGCAGTCAAAAAGTACCAAGACATGGTAGATGCTGCAGAGAAGCGTCTGGAGGTGATGTGATGAGCTGGGATTATGGTGATAACATAGAGAGTCGGGTTAGGTTTGATTTTCATGCTAGCTTTGATGAGCAGGTGAGTATGTTAAAGAGTAATCAAAAAGGATCATTCAAGAGGGGGTCTCACAATTACTTCGTATTGAGTGCACTCTTTCATGGGCATACCATCGATGACTATGCTAACAAACCTATAGGAGCAAATGGACACCCTATCAATAATGTGCGAACCAGAGTAGCACAGCTGAAAAAAGAGTGGCATATATGTATAGGTGTACGCAAAGCAGAAGGCAAACCATACAAAGAATACCAGATATATGGCAGAGGTATGTAGATATGGAGAATATGTATAACCTCAATATCGAAAGAGCCTTACTCTCCGCTATATTGTTCGAGCCTTATGGTGAGGATAGTGAATATCTCCTCAACCATGTATCTCCTAGTGACTTTTATCTCCCCTTTCATCAATACTATTTTACATCATGTCAAGATCTACATCAGGCTGAGAGGCCTATAGATGAAGAGTTTATCAGGATATCACTAGTAAAGAGTGGGCACTTTGATGAAGTCGCTATGGTAGATGTGATGAGTACCAACCCTATCTCAAATACTAGGGGCTATATCCATGTTCTCAAAGAGAAGGCACAAAAGAGAGGGCTGGTCACCATGGCTACAGAGATCAAAAAGCTCATAATAGAAGATGATGAACTCCCTGCTGAAGTGATAGAACACTCTATCAAAATGATGGAGAGAGTAGCTGAAAATGGCACAGTAAAAATCACACGCAAGAGTATGGCAGATGCTGAGGAGAGTGCACCAGAGTTTATCTGTAAGAGTTGGCTACCTATACCAAAATATACACTGACTATGTTCGTGGCTACTGGTGGCACTGGTAAAACATGGTTGAGTTTACAGCTGGCTATTCGTATGGCTCGAGAAGATGCAGGGCGTAAGATATTTCTATGGCTAAGCGAAGACCCAGAGGGTACAGTAAAGAGTAGATATAACACTATCATCAAGGAGATAGTACGAGGGAAGAGAGATACAGAGGATGTCCAGATAGATATCTCGACTGAGGATCCTATGCTACTACTGGAGACACGAGGTAAGACAGCGAATATGAGCTCTAAGTTCTACACTATGAAGCGTGAACTTAGAGAGTATGATGTAATCATGATAGATCCTCTATTGGCGTTTTTCGGTGGTGATGAGAATGATAACTCACAGGCACGGGTGTTTATGCAGCCATTTCTCAACTGGGCAAGAAATGAGAATAAATCAATCATATTTTTGCATCATAGCAAGAAAGGTGAAGGGAATAATGCATCACGAGCCAGAGGTGCAGGAGCACTAGTGGATGCCGTACGATGTGTCTATGACATGGATAAGATATATATCAATAAATCAGGAGAGAAAAAGCTAGATCCTATCTCTACTCATATGAGAAAGCTATCCCTCACTAAAGACAACTATGGAGCTATCCAACATCTACAGAGCTTTGAGGTGGAGAGAGAAATAACACCTAGTAAGAGTGCACCAAGCTTTGAGGTAGAGTATGAAGATTGTGGCATTATGAGTATGCCGAGGATTGACTGATGAATATACAGTACAGGCAGTATCCTATAGACTATATACAAGAGCTACAAAACCAAGGCAAGAGAGAGAAGGCTAGATGCTTCTGGGAGTATTGGCATGATGTGGAGATGCGTGCTGTCAATTCTATAAGTTTCTATGCAAGGAGTTGGGGTGGTGATGAACCCAAGAGTAAAGGTACAGTGCACAAATGGGTGAGAGAGTTTGTGGATGAGATACAAAGATACCATGATGCCAAAAGCCTTTATAATACTCAACACTATAGGTCTGTCAAAAAACAGAGTGAACGGCAAGTGAACGGCAAACGAACGAAACGACAGACACAAAGTACGACTACACCGCAAAGTAATGACCTCCAGCGAACGGCAAGTGAACGGCAAGTGAACGAAGTTAATACTAGTAATAATAATAATACGCGTGCGTGGTACGATAGCTTCTATATGATATACAGAATGAATAACAAATATGCAGGTAGTAAGATGAAAGCGTATGAGTCTTTCAAGTTATTAAGTGGGATTGATTATACACTACTGACTATAGCTGGTGTTAGATATTGTCATGACCCTGCTGTATCTATGAAAGTAGGAGTCAAGAAGTTCTTGGATGATGAGATCTATCTAGGGTATATGAGTAAACAGATGTCGATACTTGTAGGTGATGGGTGGATAGCTGGTGAGTATGATAGTGATAAAGAAGTATTTGTGTCTGATGAGACTGAATACAGTATGACTATAGAGAAGATGATTGAGAAGTTTGCTAAAGGTGAGTTGAAGTTTGGAGAGTGGCATGATAAAAGCAACTGAGATAATAGTAATGCATGATAAGTTTATGATAGGGACTTGGGTGGCTAGATACTTTGGGCTTGGGTCACGCTATTTCTCACAGATCAGTAGGCGTAGCAACTCTACTCTCGATAGTGATATAGAGATAAAGAAATTTGAAGGCACGCTATTCGTAGCTATCCCAGCAGAGGTGAGACAGTATATCAAGGATGGGTTTATAGCATTTAAAATTGAGGAGGAGAAAGATATGTTGATGTGTGAATATATATTTGAACTCACTAGAGATACCAGGATAGGATTTTATAAATGAGTAAAAGATTGTGCAACATCCATGGTATGTGGACTAAAGACTCAAAGCAGACTACTTGTCCTAAGTGTAAGAAGAGATCTACTAAAACTTATGATAAAACTTATCGTAATAAAGAGGCAGATAAGTTTTACCATAGCAGAGCATGGAAGAGAGTGAGAGGATTACAGTTGAGTAAGTATCCTCTGTGTGTAGAGTGTAGAAGACCAGCGATGATAGCAGACCATATCATTGAGATAAGAGACGGGGGAGCTAAACTTTCTCTAGATAATCTCCAAAGTATGTGCATCTCCTGTCACAATGCTAAAACAGCTCAGCAGAAAATACAGAGGAGGGGGGCGGTCAAATCTCTACAGACCTCACAGCCACACACCGAAGCCCAATACAGCATTTCACAAAAACCGTTTCATGGTGACCCCCTATGAATGTAACAACTGATAACTTAGGCTATAAGGAGTATGGGGATATAGATTGGGAATCTATGCGGTGGGATTATGAAAATTCCAAGATTGGTATGAAAAAGCTTGGTGCCAAATATGGTACATACCCAATGCAGATATCACGAGAAGCAAAAAAGAGAAAATGGATTAAGTATGATCCTATAAAAATAGCACTTGATAGTTATAAAAGCAAACTAGCTGTAGTTAATCCAAATGGCATCCTCAACACAGTGGCAGTACGCAAGATACAAGAGATAGTGGAAGTGTTGGGAGATAACTATAGTCCTGTGGATGAACCTCTTGTTGTGATGTATGCGAAAAACTATCAAAGATATTTAAGGCTTGAATCCATTGTAGATGTTGAAGGAGAAGTGGCTATAAGCCCAAAGACAGGAGCTACATATCTGAGTCCTACCTTTGTTGCTCTTCAGGGAGTGATATCGAATATGTCAAAGCTTGGAGATAAACTAGGGCTTTCTATAGCAGCTAGGAGCAGAATAGGAATGTCTCTTACTCCAGAGGAAAAAACTAAAAGCTTATTTGATTTGGTGGTGGAGATAAGTCAGGACAATGATGTAGATGTCTAAAACTACTCCTTACTATCAAAAAACCTTTATCCGACACGAAGTAGATAAGACAGCAGTAGAAAAAGGGGAGAAACCAAAGCTTAGATTTAACAAGCCGTTAGGTCTACTCTATGTCACTATCATCCAGCAACTCAAACATTACAAGGGAGCCAAGGCAGGTGAGCTTGTAAAGCTAGAGGATTGGCAAAAAAAGACTATAGCTATACTCTTTGGCTGGCAGAGACAAAAAGCAGATGGTACCTGGGTTAGACGGTTTAGGGTGGCCTTTATATTTATGCCTCGAAAAAATGGCAAGACCATATTTGGTGCAGCGTGTGGAATAGCTGATATGATAGTCAGAGAAGAACAGGGAGGGGAGGTAGTATTTTTCGCGACCAAAAGAGATCAGGCCAAGCTAGCCTACGCACCAGCAAAATATATGCTATAAAATAATATAGATTTAAAAAAACATACTAAAGAGCAGTATGGCAAGATGACTTTTGATAAGAGTAATACTGAGCTGTACACTCTAGGAAGAGACTCTACTACTCTAGATGGACTTAATGTCTCTTTTGGGCTAGCAGATGAACATCATGCCCACAAAGATGATAGCCTTTGGGATGTAGTCAAGAGCTCACAAATGGCTAGACGAGAACCCTTCATGATGTCTATCACCACAGCTGGGTTCAATATAGCCTCACCTGCTAACAGATTGCATGATTATTCCAAAAAGGTATTAGATGGAGTGATAGAGGATGATTCTCATTTTGCTTTTATAGCTGAGGCTCCTGCTCCACCTGATGAAGATCCAGCATGGTATTTCAAAGAAGAGGTGTGGGAAGCTGCTAACCCCAACTACGGAGTCAGTGTAGACAAAGAAGAGTTCGCACTAGCCGCCAAAGAGGCATATGACCGACCAGATAAACTAAATAACTTTTTAGTTAAGTATCTCAATGTATGGACCACTAGCTCAGAAGCCTTCATCCCACTGCACAAATGGTATGAGTGTGCAGGAGAAGTGCAATCAGTTGGTAAGTGTATAGGTGGTCTTGATATGTCTTTACGAGATGATTTCTCATCATATGCAAAGACTATCAAAGTAGGAGAGAAGTACCACATATCAGCTAAGTTTTATATCCCAGAGTCCAATGTCTTTGATCGTGAGCGTGAGTTACGCGTACCTCTGGCTAGCTGGGTACAGAGTGGTCATATCACTGCAACTCCTGGTGATAGTATCGATGATGAGTATGTACTTGGTGATATACGAGCAGACT
>DAOUPF010000369.1 GCA_030626265.1 Sulfurovum sp. | reverse complement strand
TGGTCTTATGCCATCACTCAAAGGTGCAGTATCTCCAGAGGATCTAGAGAAGATAGCCAGCTATGCTTATGATACTTATCCTAATGGTAACGGCAAAGGAAAAGGACGAGGCAAAGGTAAAGGTAAGAAAGGTCAAGGCAAAGGGCAAAATAAGCAGGGTAACGATAAAATGTCCAAAGGCAATAAAGGTCAAGGTGGAGAAGGAAAAGGACAGGGTCAAGGCAAGGGTAAAGGTCAAGGACAGGGTCAAGAAAAAAAGAAACAAAATAACCTATAAGGCAGTATGATGCAAAAAAGAGTTTTTCTACTCGAAGATGATTTGCAACTAAATGATACTATAAGACAGTTTCTAGAACATCAAGGCTATGAAGTGATAGTAGCCTATGATGCGCTAGAGGCAAAAGATAAACTATATGAAAAGAGCGTAGATTTGATATTGCTTGATATCAAAGTGCCTTTTCAAAATGGCATAGACCTTCTAGCAGAGCTTCGCTCAGAGGGTAATCAAACTCCAGCTATATTTATCACATCTCTGCATAGTGTAGAGGATGTTACTCGTGGATTTGATGCTGGATGTGATGATTATATCCGTAAACCTTTTGCTCTCAAAGAGCTTCAAGTTCGTATAGAGTCACACTTGAAGCGTCAGTTTGACACTCATGATACAATCGTTGATTTGGGAGAGGGTATACTATTTGATACTAAAGAATATAAACTTATAAAAGATGGTACTCCACTAGCACTCAAGAACAAAGAAGCTAAGCTTTTAGCACTATTTCTTACTCGCATGGGAGAGGTGCTGGACTATGAGACTATATTTGGAGTACTTTGGGATTATGAGGAGGAACCTAGTGGTGCGAGTCTGAGAACCTATATATACACACTGCGTAATCATCTAGGAAAACAACGCATAGAGACAGTCAAAAACATAGGATATAGATTTGCAAAGTAGTGAAAAGAAAAGTCTATATCGTTTTTTGCTCATATATGTACTGTCAACACTTACGCTTTTTGCTATAGGGGCTGTGATATTTTATCAGTTTCAGGTATACCAAATCCAAGATAAAGAGCGACAAACACTCAAACACAAAAGTGAACAGATGATAGATACTATTCGTTTGTTACACAAATCTTCAGATAGAGAGCTTATATATCCTAATGACCCAGAACTAAAAACAGCCATTTATAATATAGATAGAGAGTATATATTTGGCTCTTTTAGACCAGAGAGAGTGGAGTGGGACAAGATGTTTAGTTATGATGATAAAAGCATACGACATATACAGTCTATATCTCCCTACTATTTTGGTGTAGTATATCTAGTGACTGAGAAGTTGATAGATAGGACTCCTATACGCTCCTTGCAAAAAATATTGATGATATCAGTGTTGGGTGTTACTCTGTTTATATTGATCCTGAGCTATTTTTTGGGTAGGCTTTTCATAGCTCCTATGAAGGATAGTCTCAAGCGTATCAATATGTTCGTCCAAGATACTACACATGAGCTAAATACACCTATTAGCACCATACTAACCAACATCGAAATGCTAGAAATCCTAGGCAAATGCAAAGACAATAAAGAGATGAAACGCATAGAAGTAGCCTCTAAGACTCTAAGCCACATATATGATGATCTGACCTATCTAAAGCTAAATCAGAATTACCAGAGACATCCAGAGTCTATAAATATGTCAGTATTGCTAAAAGAGAGACTAGAGTACTTCTCTACTATGATAGAGATGAAGCAGATAAGGCTTGAGCAAAAGATAATCCCAATTGTTATCAAATCCATAGACCCTAGGGATGCCTTGCGGCTATTTGACAATCTTATCTCTAATGCTATCAAATATAATGATATAAAAGGTAGACTAGAAATCATCATAGATAAGAATGGATTTTCTATCCAAGATACAGGTAGAGGTATGAGTAAACAAGAACAATCTCACATATTTGATCGTTTTGCTCGTGTGGACAAGAGTGAGGGTGGCTTTGGTATAGGTTTAG
>DAOUPF010000007.1 GCA_030626265.1 Sulfurovum sp. | reverse complement strand
AGTATAGTCAATCGTTCTACCTGTATGTTCTACTATCTTAGTTCTATTTCCTACAACATCAAGCGTATATGTAAAGCTTTGAAGTACAGTACCATCACTCTTTTTATGTGTGATACTTGTGATTCTATTCCTAGAGTCATACTCGTAGCTTGTAGTCATCCCATTGGAGTAGCTTACTTGTGTCTGCCTGCCTATGCCATCATAAGCATAAGTCACTATGCCTTGTGCATCTGTAACAGTCTCTAGTCTATTGAGGGCATCGTAAGTCTTAGTTATAGTTGTTTGTGGTGTCGCTATCTCTACTATATTCCCAACCCCATCATAAGAGTAAGTGATAGTTTCACCACTTGGGTTGGACTGTGTTTTCAGTCTCCCCATCTCATCATAGGTATTGGCTATAGTCCCTTGACTGTCCGTGATGCTTTTCACTCTTCCACTTGCCGTATAACCATAAGTAGTCGTACTTCCATCTGCTAGTTCTATGCGTACGAGTCTGTCGTACGAGTCGTAGATGAACTTTTGAGCTTTATTGGCATAATCATTTACTTGTGTTTGTTTACCGTAAGCGTCATAGGTAAATGTTTTTACTTCACCTTGTGGGAGGGTTTCAGTCTCTAGTTCTCCTGTGGCTTTGTACCCAAAGAGTATAGCCCTACCTAGTGCATCTGTTTGTTTAGTCTTTTTACCCTCAGAGTCATACACATAAGAAGTATTTGCTCCATTGGCTAGTCCTACACCATTTAGGACTGGCATGGTTCTTGTAATATCATAACTATATGTAGTAGAACGACCTGCTTCATCTACCTTAGCACTAGGAAGTCCTGAGATGTTTTTTGTTTCTGTGGTACTTGTACCGTCTGGGTGAGTGGTTTTTACTCTTTGGTTTAAAGCATTGTACTCATAGCTAGTCGTTTGAGCTTCTGCATTAGTCACTGTCAGCATGTTACCTTGTGCATCGTAGGTAAATGTTGTTTTGTTGTTCAGTGCATCTGTGGTACTTAGCCTGTTTCCTACTGCGTCATACTCGTATGTTGTTATGTTGTTGTTTTGGTCTGTTGTGCTTAGGGTTCTTCCTGTGCTGTCATAGGTGCTACTTGTACTTGTGCCGTCAGGGTAAGTTGTTGTTATGAGCCTATCTGCATCATCATACTCGTGCGAGGTAGTCTCACCCTCTGCGTTTGTCTCTGTTAGTAGGTTATCCATTGCATCATAGGTTTTAGTCTCTGTGGTACCATCAGAGTATGTGGTTTTTGTTATTTTATTGTGGTTGTTGTAGGTGTAGGCTGTGACTCTGCTTTGAGAGTCTGTGGTGCTTACTTTGTTTCCTCTGGCATCATAGGTGTTGGTGCTTGTGTTGCCTAGCTCATCTGTACTAGTGACTAGACGGTTGAATGCATCGTAGGTGTTAGAGCTTGTGGTTACTGTGCCATCTGTTAGGGTTTTAGTTGTTGTTAGTAGATTGGAGCTATCATCGTATGTATGTTGTATGATAGTGCCATTTGGTTGTGTCTCTTTCTCTATGTTCCCTTTAGACCTAGACTGTAATGCAGCACCAAACTCATCATAGCTAAACCTCGTTGTTTGGTTGTATTCATTTGTGCTGCTTACTTTATTGTTATGATGGTCATAGGTGAAAGTACTGATTGCTCCACTTGCTGTAGTCATTGAGGTAGGAGCGTTATAACTGTCATAGCCTATAGTCATACTGTTACCATTTTTATCTGCTATGCTTGTAGGAGAGTTTTTAGCATTATAGGTAGTGACTTCTGTATTGCCCAATGCATCTATAGTATTTAGTAGGTTATCATGACTGTCATACTCATTGGTGATAGTATGACCTTCTGGATCTGTGATGCTAAGTTCATTACCATTGTCATCATATGTTCTTAGAGTAGTCTCTCCCAGCGGGTTGGTCTGAGAAAGAATATTCCCCTCTTCATCATATACAAATATACTTATGCGTCCTAGCTTATCTTTTATTATCTCCTCTTGTCCATCTATATCATGGGTGAACTCTACTATATTTCCATCAGGGTCTATAGTCTTGATAAGTCTTCCACTCTCATCATAGATGTTTTTGGTTAGTCTCAGTCCGCTTGGGTCGTAGTACTCTTCTAGGAGGTGTCCTGCTTGGTAGCGGTACTCTGTCTTGTATCCCATTTGATCTATGACATACTCCAAGTCATCGTTTTGGTTATAGTGGTAGGTGATTGATTTACCTGCTAGGTCTGTGATGGAGGTGATACGGTTTTGGCTATCCCTCTCAAAGCTTAGAGACTCTCCTCTGCTACTGACTATGCCATCATTATTATATGTTAGAGTATCTCCTCTTGGGTCTGTTATCTTCTTTATACCAAAGTTTTCATCTAAAAGGTATACCATACCATTTGAGAGGGTCAGTTCATATTGGCTTGGGTTATATGGTTGTAAACTACTTGTATCTAAGAGTTCTCCTTCTCTTGTTACAAATACACTACTTGAGGCATCTACTGCTACTACTTTAGCTTCTGTCCCATTCAATGGCTCCAATATAGGTGCATCCCATGGAGCAGTATAGCTATACCCATAATCACACTCGTTAGCAAACTTATACTCAAAGCTCTCTGTGGTTCCATCTGGAAGAGAGATATTTACGATATGTTGTTTATCTGTCTTAAAGCAGAGTCCCAATGGATATGAACCAAGAGGTGTATTGATATAGAAATTTTTAGGAGCCCATTCTAAACCTGGATTGATACTCTCTTCTATCTTTACATTTTGGTAATCAATACTCCATGCGTAGGTGAAGTCATATTTTTCAAATCTTTGTAGTGTTGAGTAGGTACGGTTTACTTGGACTGGTATGCCTGCTACTTGGAGGTTGAAGTCTGTGACTGTGAAACTGAAGTTTCCTATCTTGGCTTTGCCTTTTATTATGACTTTTGTAAAAGTACTACTGATTTGCCCATTTGTATCTACTACTTTGAACTGTAAGTCATAAATACCATTACTCAATGTAGTTGCATCTAAAGTAGCCAAGGTGCCATCTGTGACAGAAGCATATCCTCTATCATATACTATATATCTATCTTTACCTACTGGAGAGAGGAGTAATTCATAATAGTCCAGATTATCATCACTCGCTGTTCCTATGATATCCATTTTAAATGTAACCGTAGTATTTTCTGCCGGAGATGTTATCGTGGCTATTGGTGCGGTGGTATCACTTGGGTCAATTACTCTAACAATAATACTATCACTTGATACCATGCCATCATTGTCTGTTACAGAGAGTTCAATAGTATGACTACCCATGGGAAAATCAAATTTGCCAAATGTAACATCTGTAGATATAGTCACATCCCCTTCTCTCCACTCATAAGATACTATCTCACCATCGATATCTATACTTTGTGAAGCATCTAGCATTACAGTCTCAGCTATGCCTACAACAACATCCTCTCCTGCATTTGCAAGAGGTGCTCTATTTCCATCAGGATCCCTTACAATTACTGTTCGATTTGCTTCAGCACTATTACCTGCATTATCTATAGCATCATAGATAACTATATATTTACCTACTTGATTACTGTTGACATTGTGACGCATAGAATACCCGATTTGACCATCCCTATTGTCTACAACAATGGCTCCTGGATCATTGAAAGCTTCTCCTTGAACTAATATAAATGGATTGCCGCCCAATAAAGTTATCACAGGTGCTGTAGTATCTGGCATAGTATCATTACTGTCTTTTACAAGAACACTACGATGAGCTGTAGCACTATTGCCTGATCTATCACTAGCAGTATAATTGACGATATACACGCCTACTGCATGCGTATCTATAGTGTATGACATGCCTACACTAACATTGCCATCTTTGTCATCCATAGCAGTTGCACCTGAGTCATTATAATCATCACCTATATCTAGTATATGAGGGTTATCTCCTAAGACAGTTATCACAGGAGCTGTAGTGTCTTGTTCTTCTTTTGAGATAACTTTCACAACAACACTATCACTAGCTACATCTCCATCATTATCTGTAGCAACAACTGTAAAGTTATGTATACCTATACCTAGATTGCTAACAACAATACTTTGCCCTAATGCAACTATCTGGTTGTCTTTCCCCCATTCATACTTTACGATACTACCATCACTATCTTGGGCAATAGCAGAGAGTATTACATCTTCCCCTTCAACAATACTTTGATCATTTCCTGCATTAATTGTTGGTGGGGTATTAGCTAAAATATCTTGTACTATTACTTCTCGAGATGCTTGGGCATTATTGCCTGCTTGATCCTCTGCACTATAGTAAATAGTATAAGTACCTGTTTGATTGACATTCACGCTACCATTTACATCTACACTCATATTAGTATCTTTATTATCTGTAGCAATAGCACCCTTATCACTGTAGTTATTGCCCATCGTTACTATGGTTGGGTTTTCACCCAGAATAGTAATGATAGGTGCTACAGTATCAGGTATAGGCGTTACGGTAATGAGCATACTATCACTGGCATGTCCAAGATCACTATCAATAACTTCGAGTGTGATATTATGTTCACCTAGAGGTAAATCATCAAGTGTCAAGTATGGTGTTGTAGCTACAACACTATTATCCACTTTCCATTCATACGCTAATATATATCCATCTGGGTCATATGTCTCTGGAGTAAAGGTAGCAAACTCTCCCTCTGTGATATTACGATCTTCTCCCAAATATACTGTTGGTAGTTTATTTACTCTCTCAACAAGCACTATTACTTCTTTACTCCCTGTTGCCCCATCATCATCAATAACAGTCAAAACTACTTTATGCCAACCTAGCTCAAAGTTATCTTTTTCTAATGTATTCGTTGTAGAAAGAGTATTATTCCCCTCTTGCCACTCATAACTGACAATTGTTCCATCTCTATCAAAACTGGAAGTTCCATCAAGATAAACAGTTTCCCCTATGGTAATACTTCTATCTCCCAAGATTTTAGCAACTGGTGCTAGATTTGGCAATGAGATATCAAAGTCATCTAGCATACAGATATAAAATCCATGGCCATTCACAATTTCACTCAAATTTGTATCTGCATGGTTTGGTTGCCATTTTTGCCACATACTAATATTGCTATCCCAATAACGAACTTCTTTTACTGGCTTATCACCGAAAGTTTCATCGAGATTTAGTGTATGATAATCAGGAAGACCGATAAAGCGAGTTGTGTTCTTTTTTAGATGGATTATTGTTGTCTCCTCTACTCCGTTGAGTACATGACGTGTACCATCTACTCCAGCACGAATCCAAAACCCTTCGCCACGCGAGAGTTCTAATGTAGAGGTGGTATCATAGCCTAGATTTCCATAGTAGGTTTTTATCTCATTGTCATCAGTAATAACTATAAGTTTATCTTCTACCATTTTCATAATAGTGGCATCTGTAAAGCCTGTAGCATTTTTGATATCACATCTAGAAGAAAGCATCTCCCATTCGTTAGAGATAGTCAATCCTTGTGAACATGTTGAGAGCTGTTCTTGAAGCTTTCCCCCACCTATCTCGTAAATAACACCGGCAGTGATCCATAAATGCTGATTGGGGCCAAAGCCCATACCCTCTACATAAGGTGAAGCAGAATAGCTATATATATGGTCTGGTGAAGAAGCATTAATAACAGCACCATTTTTATCCAATTTATATGTGGCAATCTTATCAGAGGTCATATCTGACACAAAAAGAGTATCATTAACTATCTCCATACCATCATGATGACCACCACCTAGATTTGGATGTGTAAATTGGTATTTCCAGCTACTTCCATTCCATTTATAAACCTGACGATAGGTCAATGTTGCCCACCATTCACCAGTACGAATATTTCTGGCAAAAGTTTGTGCAGAAAGACCTGTTGGCACAATGACACTTTCATTACTCCAATCAAAATTCCATCGTTTTACTCCTTGACGAACACCATGATAAATACCAGTATCATCAACATGAAATTCACTAGCACTTCCTGCACCATGATTGATAACATGACTACTTACAAAAGTAAAATTCCTAGGACTTATTGGTCCTGTCGCATCAGGATTGTTTGGATGCATCTGAGGATTACCATCGGTATCAACACGATAAATATAAGCAGTTGATCCTTCTGTAAAGAAGATATACTCCTCCCCTTTTTCACCTAATTTTCCATTTTTATCTACAAACCCAGTAATACCATATGCGCTTCTATGCCCACCTACATACCACTGCCCATAATTATAATAATCTGCACTATAAAGATTCTGCCCAAATGTCACAACTATTGTAATAATAAATAATATTTTCTTCAACATAATCTCTCCTTAGTTATATGGATTTGTTTGAGTTGGATCGGGATAATTACATCCTACGCAACATGGTGTGATAGTAATGATTTTCTCATCACTATCAGTAGCATTATTATCATCAGTTACTATGAGAGTAACTGTATGTACTCCCTCTTGTAGTATCTGCCTATCAAATATCTTTTCTGTAGAAAGGATTATATTATTCTCACTCCATTCATATGACATTATATTTCCATCAATATCATAACTATCAGAGCCATTAAATACTACAGTATCTCCTCGAATACCTATATAGTCCTCTCCAGCATTAGCTATAGGAGGATCATTGAGTGGATTTACTACAATAGTAACAACTGCAACATAAGAATCATACTCACCATCATTGACCATATAAGCTATATAATCATTCCCACTATAGTTACTATCAGGCGTATAGGTCAAGTGAGGAGCTATCCCTGTAACTACTCCATTCTCTGGTTGATATGTTATTGTATAGTTAAGCTCATCACCATCTAAATCAGTTGCATTTAACTCTATTGAGATTGGGGTATCCTCATCAGTATATACTATTTGATTATAAGCTATAGGTGGTTCATTTACAAGTGTTATGTTTATAGTTATTGTTGCAGTATCACGAGCACCATATTCATCTTCTATTGTATAGTTAAAATAGTCTATCAATTCATTATGACTATTAGGAGCATAATAGACAAACTCTTCACTCAAAAAAACTGTACCAAAGCTTGGCTGTGAAATAGAGATTATCCGTAACTTAGAACTATTCCCATCAATATCTGTATCATTTAGTAAGGGTTTTATGGCTATAGATACATTCTCTAGAGTAGTCACATTATCATCAACTGCTACAGGTGCATCATTAACAGGAGTAATAAGAATATTAACTGTAGCCACCTCTGAACTTAGAATCCCATTATTCACTACAAAGGTAAAACTATCTGTACCATAATAATCTGCATTTGGAGTATAAGTAAGGTTGGGAGCCGTTCCACTAAGCAATCCGTTAGATGGTGGAGTCTCTATAAGATAAGTAAGTACTCTACCACTCTTATCCTCTGCTTGAAGTGTAATTGATATAGGAGTATCCTCCTGGGTAGTTATGTTTTGTTCAAATGCAGTAGGTTTTAGATAAGCATATCCATCTAGTCCAGCATTATTTACCGTATTAGCCAATATAGTTACTGAGTTAGGATTCTCTCCAGTAAATAGTTCTGTACCTATAGGTAATGTCGTAGTATCTACCTCTATAGTGGCTAAGCCCTCAGAAATATTATAAGCACAGTAGTCACCATCTGTATCTGTCAATACTGAGGATACACTATTTTGTACATCGGTGACGGTTATCTGTATACCCTCTGTACTACTCTCCTGATTATCTCTTAGTCCATTACCATTCGTATCCTCATATACACTACCACAAAGATGACCCGAAGGGATAAAGTCACTTATGGAACATGTTTGTCCACCATTTCTACTATCGCCATCTACTATAGTAAAAGAGCCAAACTGCATCCCAAGTAATAAAGCAACAGAACAACTAGTATGAATCTCTGTATCTAGTACACTATCAATATAAATCTTTACTTTTGGGCCTAGTGTATTTTTCTTATCAAAACCATTTAGTGTAAAAAAAGCATTTGGAGAAACTGTAGCATCAAAGACTATATCTCCTTTATGCCCATATACTTTGATGAGAGCTGATCTCTCACCATGATACTGTAAAGTAAGATTACTAATCTTCCCATCACACTCCCAACAAACCTCAGAACTACTAGTAGACTTATCCTCTGCTCCAACAGGCACAAATAAAATAGCCAATACCATACTACATACAATAAGCAATCTTTGTAACATTTCCCCAACCTTTTTAGTAAACTATGAATATTTAAAGAAAAGTCTAACATGAAAAAGTCAAAAAAAAGTCATAAAAAAGTCAAATTGTAAGAATCCTTTTTATAAAATATACTTTTTATAATTCTATGTAACAAAACAACACATATAAAACTTTATTGCCATACTATATGCATAAACCAATTTTTTATTTAGTAATTTCTTCATAGCCTAAGTTTAAAAAATCAAGATTCATGCTAATGAACTTGAGATTTCTACTGTTAATATGATGGTATACGCAGGAGCTTAGCCAATAAATTGCCCTTGTACATCTAAATGCTGCATCTCTTCTAAAACTTCATAAATTATTTTTGCTGCCATCAAAAGATCCTCTTTCATATGTACAGCTGTAATGGATGCTCTTAGAATAGATTTACCTAGTGGAACAACAGGTGGGAAAACTGCATGGATATAGATGCCTCTTTCTTGACATTTTTTTGCTACAACTGCAGCAGTTGCACCATCTCCTATAAGTATAGGGATGATAGATGTTTTAGAATTGCCTATCTCTATTCCATATGCATGCAAAGCATTAGAAAAAATAGCCGTATTTTTATGAAGCCTTGTTACCAAACTCTCCCTTTTCTCTTCAAATATCTCTAATGCTTTTAGTGCAGTAGAGGTTAGAGTAGTAGTTAATGCCCCTGAGTATATAAACCCTCTAGATTCATGACGCAAAAACTCTATAATCTTAGCACTAGCTGCAAGATATCCCCCACTTGATGGTATAGCTTTACTTAATGTTGCCATTATAATATCAATATCATTGGGATCTAGATCAAAATACTCCACTATTCCTCCACCATATTTACCAAGTACATACATAGAGTGACACTCATCTACCATCAAAATTGCTGAGTATTTTTTGCATATTTTGATAATTCCCGGTAAATCTGCCACAGCACCACTCATACTAAAAATACTATCAGTTACTACAAGTTTCCTTGCTGTATTTGGTAATGAACCAAGTGTTGTCTCCAAGTGCTCCAAATCATTATGACGATATTTTACAAGTTTCGCTTGAGCATACCGTGCACCATCCATGATACTTGCATGATTAAGTCTATCACAGACAATATAGTCACTTCTTCTCAAAAGGCATGTAAGGGTCGAGACATTGGCTAAGTAACCACTTGATAGAACCATAGCATCTTCTTTACCATGTAAAGAGGCAATTTTTTTCTCCAACCTAGAATGCATGGTTGTTGTGCCAGCTAAAAACCTAGATCCATTCATCCCAGTACCAAACTTCTCTATAGAATCAATGGCTGCTTGATTAATATCTGGATGATTGTTAAGTCCCAAGTAAGAGTACCCACCAAGCATAAGCATCTTTTGGTTATTTACCTTGACCCAGCCATCAGATAGCTCTTCTTGAATCTCTTTAAACCATGTATAGAGTCCAGCCTTTTTAAATCGTTCTATATCCCACTTAGTATCCCATGTTGTTCTTAAAGGGAAGAGAGGTGCGGTAGTTGTAGATTTCATATGAACTGTCATTGTATTTCCTTTTACAAATAATTTGACCTATATATTGGTCATATAGGTTTTGCATTTTATCTCTATGCAAACAGCAGGTTGTCCCTATATATTCTAGACAAATAATTTATATAGATGGTTTTTTGAAATATTAAATCATCAAATATAGCTAAAGCCACAAGGTAAAGCAAACATTAAGCTAACTTATTTAGGATATATATTATTATGTTATCAGCCATATATTGCTAGCTAATCATAAAGTCAAAGTAACAACATACTAAGTATCAATATAGTTTTCAAAGGTATTTATTTGAGATTTGCGTAGAGATACACAAGGTTCAGAAATTCTTTTATATAGGTTTTAAATAATTTAATTGGATAAGAAAGGATTTATATGAGTAACTGGTCAGATATATTAAAATATAAACATTTTTCCAATCCGAAAGATAGACTCAAAGGAGCGCTGCTTAGTTTACTTATGCTTCTTGGTGTTTTAATTATGCTTATAGATATTTATGGGAGTGTCGCAGATAAATATACTTTAATGATTATTGTTGAATTAGTTGTTATCATATTTGTAATTTTACTGTATTCTTTCTTCCCTCATATCATCTCGCTAAAAATAGCAAGCTTTGCTACTATAGGCTTAATTTCTATGCTTATCCTTGCCTCCTTGACCATACCTGGGTACAACCAAGAATTTGTACTTTTTTCCATGGGTCTCATGCCATCTATTTTATTCTTCTTTTTAGGTGCACAAACAGGTACCAAATGGAGCATGGTTATTATTTTGCTTTTAGGAGTTACCACATTAAATGCTCATTTTAAATGGGTTACACCAGTCTTTACAGTAGAACTCCTTATTCAAGTTACAGTAGCCTATATAGCTATTTCATATTTTCATTATGCAATAGAAAAACAAAGAAATGGGTATGAAAAAGGTTTGGCTACTGCGCTAAAGATTAGAGAGGTACTGCTAAAGGAAGTTCATCACCGTGCAAAAAATAATCTCCAAATCATCATGGGTATACAGGAATCTCAAGCATTTAGAGTAGAGGATAAAGCTTGCAAGAAAATTTTAATCTCTCAAAGGAATCGCCTCAAGGCAATGAGTCTTATTCATGAAGGTTTTTCCAAATCATCTACAAGTGAAGATGTAGAGCTAAAGGTATATTTACAAGATATTATCAATAATTTTCAAAAATTTACACACCATAGCCTTATTGCTAATTTAGATACACAAATCCTAAAAGTATCTGAGGCTATGAATCTTGGATTATTTCTCAATGAGGCTCTCTCCAATTCTATCGAACATGGTTGCAATACAGATAGAAAGGAACGTATAGAAGTATCTCTAAAAAATACAGGAGAGTACTGCACATTAAAGGTAAAAGATTTTGGTAAAGGGTTTAATTTTAACAAAAAAAGTAGCTCTTTGGGACTTGTGCTTATGGAAGATATAAGTACTTTCTTTCATAAAGGAAACATGATGATAGATTATAAAGATGGAACGGAAGTATCAATGCGTTTTCATATAGCTCCCAACACATTAACTAGCGGATACAAATAATGCCTCTTCCACAAAAAATTCTAATTGTTGAGGATGAAGTTATTACTCAACGTTATCTGTTAGATATACTAAATCATTATGGGATACAAGATATTTCTTGTTTTGATAATGGACAAGATACAATAAAGTTTTTAGAGAAGAATCCCTGTGAAATGATTTTGATGGATATTAATATAAAGGGGACTATAGATGGTATCATGCTCACAAAAGAAATTCTTAAGCATCATAGTATTCCCATTGTATTTATTACAGCATATAATGATAAAAATACCCTCAAAGAAGCTATAGATCTTGCACCATTTGGATTTATTGTAAAGCCATTTATACCAGATACCATCGAGGCAACACTAAAGGTAGCATATGCACGTTTTTTGTCACATAAAGCAGTCTTAAATAACATTATACAAGAAGAGGACAGTAATATTATTTCAATCAACAAAAGATATTATTTCAAAAAAGATATTAATATGATTTTCTACAATAATAAAATAGTAAAACTAACTGCCAAACAAAGTGACCTTATAGAAATTTTAATAAAAAATATTAATCATGTGGTGAGTTTTGACACAATTACATACTCCATATGGAAAGATGAAACTCCTTCAGGTTCTTCTTTACGAAATCTTGTTTATTCTGTTAAAAAAGATCTTCCTGAATTCCCCATCATATCTTATAGTAAATCAGGGTACTGCTTAAAAACAACCAAATAGCCAATATCACGACAATTACATTCTTTGGAATATGCAATCTGTTAAAATTAGCTTGGACAAAGAGAAAATAGAGATTTTCTAAAGTTGGCATACTCTATCTGGCTTAGGGTGTTGTACTGGTAGGTGCTTGTGATTCCTAGGTGTTTGTCTTCTCTTTTACTTAGGTTATATAGTTCATCGTACTCGTAGTGTAGTTCTAGGGATAGGTCTTTGGGTTGATTTTCACTTGTATATATCGCCAACAGATACAGCTGATAGCAGAGTTCTTGGTATTGTTTTAGCTGTAGGAGTTGGAGGGTTTGTAGCAGAGTTTGGTAGTGGTGTAGGTCTTGGACCGCTCTGCTTTTATTCATGGGTTATTTTATCTTATTCTTGTGTAAACTTAGTTGTTTTTAGGCAAAAGTTTGTTTTCTTCACCTGACCCTAAGGCTCCTATATGGTGAAACCCCGAATTTAAATCCAAAGTGCAATTTCTAAGTTTTTAGTATTTTCAATAGATACAAAAAGCT
>DAOUPF010000390.1 GCA_030626265.1 Sulfurovum sp. | reverse complement strand
CACGATCTCCGATAAGAAGATTGAACTTTCTTTTGACATAATCAGTGATAGCAGCATCCAATTTATCTCCAGCAACTCTAATGGACTTACTAAGAACCAGACCACCTAGAGATATAACACCTATCTCCGTAGTTCCTCCACCAATGTCAACTACCAAGTTTCCATTTGGCTCTTTGACTGGTAGTCCAGCTCCTATAGCTGCTGCCATTGGCTCTTCTATGAGATATACAAATCTAGCTCCTGCATTTATGGCAGAATCTCGTACTGCTTTTCTCTCAACTTGAGTTAAGCCATAAGGTACACAGATGATAATTCTTGGAGCAGAGATACTTCTACCATGTACTTTTTTGATAAAGTACCCTATCATTAGTTCTGTAGTTCTAAAATCTGCTATTACTCCGTCTTTCATAGGTCTTATAGCTTTTATATTGCCTGGTGTTTTACCTACCATGTCTTTAGCTTCTTGCCCAACAGCAAGTATAGTTTCTTGTCCATGTTTATTTACTTGTATAGCAACAACAGATGGTTCATTGATACTGATACCTTGACCTTTTATGAGTACAAGTGTATTTGCTGTTCCTAAATCTATAGCTAAATCTTTTGAAAATGACCCAAATAATCTTTTTAATAATCCCATTTATTTATTCCTTTATTATGCACTTTTTTTATTTTTTAAATATAAAGGCTTTGCACCTTTATTGATTACATCTGAAGTTATGACTATCTCATAGCCGCTTAACTCAGGCAAAGAGTACATTATATCTAAAAGTAGCTCTTCCATAATTGAACGCAATCCTCTAGCACCAGTTTTTCTATCAATTGCCTTTTGTGCTATGAGCAATAGAGCTTCATCTTCAAATGACAATATAACATTATCAATCTCAAATAGTTTTTTATACTGATTGAGTATAGAATTTTTTGGTTCTATAAGTATACGTACCATATCATCTTGAGTTATCTTCTCTAGAGTTGCAAATACATGCAATCTACCGATAAGTTCTGGGATAAGTCCAAAGCTTACCAAGTCATCAGGTTCAACATTGTGTATGAGATTTTCATCTTCCTCTTTTGTTCTTTTCTTTTGTCCAAAGCCCATAGTATTAGTTCCCATTCTTCTATTGATGATGTCATTCAGCCCATCAAAAGCACCACCACATATAAATAGGATATTGGTTGTATCTATTTTAGTGAAGTCTTGGTTTGGATGTTTTCGTCCACCTTTTGGTGAGATATTGACTACAGAGCCTTCGATTATCTTTAGTAGTGCTTGCTGTACGCCTTCTCCAGATACATCTCTTGTGATGGAGCGATTTTCACCCATCCTTGCTACTTTGTCAATCTCGTCTATAAAGACAATGCCTCTTTCTGCTTTTTTAGCATCTCCATCAGCAGCTTGTAGGAGCTTTGTAAGTATGTTCTCTACATCTTCTCCTACATATCCAGCTTCAGTCAAGTTGGTAGCATCAGCTATAGCGATAGGAACATCCAAGAATCTAGCGATAGTTTGTGCTAGAAGTGTTTTTCCACTCCCCGTAGGACCTACTAGAAGAATGTTAGACTTAGATATCTCAACATCTCCTATCTCCTCTTGCATGAAGATTCTCTTGTAGTGATTGTATACAGCAACAGCTAGTGTTTTTTTCGCTATATCTTGACCTATAACATATTGGTCTAGTTGCTCTTTTATATTTTTTGGTAGAAGTAACTTAGGATCAAAATCATCTTCTACATGACCTATTTGTTCTTCATCACCAAATAGTATTTTATGTGCAGACACTATACAGTTTGAACATATATATGCATCTACTCCTGCTATTAGAGGATTGTTTTCACTTTCTGAATTTTG
>DAOUPF010000196.1 GCA_030626265.1 Sulfurovum sp. | reverse complement strand
ATAAATATAGGCAAGGTAATCAAAGAGCATATAGATAGTGGCTTTTATGGATATGATGTCAGAAATAGAGCTGCTAGTTTTGCAGCAGCTGGGAGTGATGCTAGGATGAGTGGCTGTGCTCTGCCTGTTATGACAACAAGTGGTAGTGGCAATCAAGGCATGTCTGCTTCACTTGCTATCATAGAGTTTGCAGACTCTTTGAAGATAGAGAGAGAAAAGCTGATTCGTGCTCTATTTTTTTCACATCTAAGTACTGTGCATATCAAGACTAATGTAGGTAGACTCTCAGCATACTGTGGAGTGATTTGTTCTGCTGCTGCTGTGAGTGGAGCATTGTGTTTTATCAAAGACTTTGATTTTGATACTGTATCTCATGCTATTGCCAATACTCTAGGTGATGTATCTGGTATCATATGCGATGGAGCCAAGGCATCATGTGCTATGAAGATAGCCACTACTATCTATGCTGCATTTGACTCATTTGTGCTGGCAACACATGGTGAATATATGCAAGGTGGTGAAGGAATCATTGCAAATGATATAGAAAAAACTCTAGAGCATGTAGGAAGATTGGCAGATGATGGTATGAGGATTACAGATCAGGTGATTATTGATATTATGAGTAATAATAGCAAATAGTTTGCTGATTGGGTATAATTACGTAATTTAAATTATTGTGGAACGAAAGCTTCCACTTTTTATATGGAAATAAAGGTATATAAATGTTTGTAGATAGTGTAGAGTTAACGATAAGTTCTGGTAAAGGTGGAGCTGGGTGTATATCATTTTGGACTGAACAGTTTGTTGCAAAAGGTGGTCCAGATGGTGGAGAGGGTGGACGAGGAGGTTCTATATTTTGCAAGGTAGATAACAATACAGATACACTCTCAGCTCTTAGAGGTAGAAGAGTCATAAAGGCAGAAAATGGTCGCCCAGGAGAGGGTCGTAAATGTTATGGAAGAAAAGGTAAAGATACTACAATCATAGTGCCTCCAGGTACACAGGTCGTTGACATGGAGACTCAAGAGGTACTTATGGACTTGGTAACAGAGGGTGATATCCGTAAGTTTTTGGATGGCGGTAAGGGAGGGCTGGGTAATACTCACTTTAAAAACTCTACCAACCAGAGACCTACATATGCTCAACCAGGATTACCAGGGGAGAGCAGAATTGTAAGACTAGAGATGAAGCTCATAGCAGATGTAGGGTTAGTAGGTTTCCCAAATGTTGGCAAATCCACTCTCATATCCACACTATCCAATGCTAGACCAAAAGTAGCCAACTATGAGTTTACAACTCTTATACCAAACATAGGTATAGTAGGAGTAGGCGATTTTGACTCTTTTGCTATGGCTGATATCCCAGGTATCATCGAGGGTGCTAGTGATGGTCGCGGACTAGGTCTAGAGTTCTTGAAGCATATAGAGAGAACCAAGACTCTACTGCTACTCATTGATGCTACAAACTATCGTGAGATGAAGTATCAGTATGAGATACTAAAAGATGAGCTAAAGAACTATTCAGATGAGTTATCCAGAAGACCACATGCCGTAGCTATCACCAAAATAGATGCTCTGAGCTCTGACGAGGTCAATGAAAAGACCCAACAGTTCTTAGCAGATCTGTCACTAAAGCCCAATAACACACTCAACAAATTTGGTGACCTAAAAGGTGCAACTAGCTACGGACAGGTAAAGGAAGAGTGGGAAGATGTATCGGTGGATGAGCCAGCATTTGTCATGCCTATCTCATCAGTAGCACAGATGCATACAGAGGTGTTGCGTTATGCACTAGCAGACTTAGTCTCCCAGCAGAGAAAAATGGATAAGGCTGATGGATAGAGTAGTCATAAAAGTAGGCTCTCATGTACTGACTCAAGATGGAGGAATGGCAGAGAGTAGAATCTTGGCATTAGTCTCTATGATAGCAGATATCAAAGCCAAAGGAACAGAGGTCATACTAGTAAGTTCTGGAGCAGTAGCAGCTGGGTATACACAGCTATCACTAGATAGAGATAAAGTATCCAACCGTCAAGCTCTTGCAGCCATAGGACAGCCATTTTTGCTATCTATGTATCAAGAGATGTTCTCTAGCTTTGGACTACTATGTTCACAAGTACTACTAAGTGCTGATGTATTTGACTCACGAAAAGCTACAAAACACGCAAAGTCAGCCACAGACACACTACTAGCTAATGGCGTAGTCCCTATCATCAATGAAAACGATACAGTGAGCATTGATGAGCTAGTATTTGGTGACAATGACAGACTATCAGCCCATGTAGCATACTATTTTGGTGCAGAGTTACTAGTCCTTCTATCAGATATAGATGCCTACTATGACAAAGATCCAAATACACATGATGATGCAAAAGTAAGACCACTAGTATCCCAGATAGAAGAGTCAGAACTAAACGCAGAATACACCCCAAACAATAAATTCGCTACAGGTGGCATAGTCACAAAGCTACAATCAGCAGATTTTCTAATGAAGCATGATAAAGAGATGTTTTTAGCTAGTGGATTTGACCTAAGTGATGCTAGAAGTTTTTTGGTGGATGGTGTGCATGAGGGTGGTACGCGCTTTAAGTGTTAAGGTTTAATAATAATGGCAGATATATATAGACCACCAACTCATGCAGGAGAGATTCTCAAAGAGGAGTTTTTGATACCATTATAAGTGATAAGGCTTTTGCTAGTGGGGATGTGCCTATTTTAGGTAGTGTTGAGGTGTTGGAGAACTTAAGCTAGATAAAAAATTAGAAAAATATGTTATACTGAAATTTACAGAATATGGATTGGTCAATATATGACAGAGAGTTTAAGGCATTGATGTTTGGAGTATAATATGAGTGAAAAGAAAATTTCTATAACTACCTCTTTTATATCCGACATAAAAGAGATAATAGGTTCTTCTCGCAATGTAGCTGTTCGAAGTGTAGAGTTTTACCGTGTTCAAATGTATTGGAAATTGGGTGAGAGGATTTTTAATGAAGAGCAAGAGGGTAAGAGCAGGGCTGATTATGGTTCTTTTCTCATTAAACATCTTGCAAAAGAGCTAAAGTTACAGTTTGGTTCTGGCTTTTCAGTAAGACAATTGGAAAGAAGTAGGAAGTTTTATTGTGAATTCCCAATTGCGTCCGCACTGCGGTCGCAATTCAATTGGTTCCAATATCGTACCCTTATTTCCATATCTGACAAAGAAAAAAGAGAGTACTACGAACTAGAAACTCTGAAAAATAGTTGGAACGGTAGAGAGCTAGAGAGGCAAATAAACTCCCAACTCTATGAGCGACTACTTATCAGTAACGACAAAGATAGTGTGATGGCAGTAGCACGAGAAGAAAAAATACCATCAACGGCTACGGAGATAATCAAAGACCCAATGTATCTGGAGTTTTTAGGACTTGGGCAGAAACCACACTACTATGAAAAAGAGTTGGAATCGGCACTGCTAGAACACATCCAAGAGTTTCTTCTTGAGCTTGGTAATGGATTTACTTTTGTAGCTAGACAAAAACGACTCTTACTTGAAGAAGATGAATTCTTTGCTGATTTGGTATTTTATAACCGTCTTCTCAAATGTTTTGTGATAGTTGAACTCAAAACCGATAAAATGATACATCAAGACCTTGGTCAACTTCAAATGTATGTAAACTATTATGATAGATATGAAAAGAGTGAAGATGAAAAACCAACCATTGGCATTCTTCTCTCACCCAGTAAAAACCATACTGTTATTGAGCT
>DAOUPF010000405.1 GCA_030626265.1 Sulfurovum sp. | reverse complement strand
GATAAATGGCATAAATGGATGCAATAGCTTCATAGACTCTTTGAATATACTTCCAAGCTCATTTACACTATCACGGCTCGCCTTACTAAGCTCGATACCCCAATCACAAAACTCACCCCACATAAAGCGATATAGAGTAGTAGCTGCATCATTGAAACGATATACATCCATATACTCTCTAGTCTCTTTTACTGCTAGGTTAAATCGTGACAACATATATCGTCCAAGTGCCGTTTTGATATTGTTTTGGTCTAGATCTTCAAATTTATCTTGGTTAAGTTGTAGATAGTTTGTTGCATTAAATAGCTTATTTGTGAAGTTACGGCTCTGCTCTAGCTTGTCAACACTTAGCTTGATGTCACGACCTTGCACTGCTAGGACTGCTAGAGTAAATCTCAAGGCATCAGCAGAGTATTTATCTATCATGACGAGTGGGTCTATGGCATTGCCTTTGGACTTACTCATCTTCTCTCCATATTCATCTTTTACTAGAGCGTGTAGATATATATCTCTAAATGGAAGTTCACCAGTGATGTTTTCACCCATCATGAGCATCCGAGCTACCCAGAAGAACATGATATCAAAACCAGTGATGAGTATGTTGTTTGGATAGAAGTCTGCCATGTCATTTTTATGCCACTGGACTCCTTTGAGTGCATCATCATTGCCCCAGCCTAGAGTAGAAAATGGCCAGAGACCAGAGGAGAACCAAGTATCCAGTACATCTACATCTTGATGGATGTTTGTACTGTTACATTTGGTACAAGAGCTTGGAGTATCACCATCAAAGGCAAACTCCTCTCCACAATCATCACAATACATCACAGGTATCTGATGACCCCACCAGAGCTGACGAGATATACACCAGTCACGAAGTTCACCCATCCAAGCATTATATGAGTTTATCCAATGAGCTGGAAAGAACTCTGCCAAGCCTTCATTTACTTTTTCTATAGAAGCAGAGGCAAACTCTTTTTTGACAAACCACTGTCTGGATATATAAGGCTCTACTATGTTTTTACATCTATAGCAGTGTCCTACTTGGTGAGCATGATCCTCTACTTTCTCTACAAAGCCCTCAGCTTCAAGCTTAGCCATGATGCCATCTCTAGCTTCTAGTCGCTCTTGCCCTTCAAACTCTCCACAGTACTCATTGAGCATGCCTTTTTCATCAAAGATAGTGATGAACTCTAAGTCATGTCTCTTGCCCACTTCGTAGTCATTTGGGTCATGAGCTGGCGTGACCTTGACAAAGCCCGTACCAAACTCCATATCCACATGAGAATCAGCTATGATTTTTATCTCTCTGCTAGTTAGTGGTAGGGTTACTGATTTGCCTATGAGATGACTATGTCTGCTGTCATCTGGATGTACCATCACAGCAGTATCCCCAAAGTAAGTCTCTGGACGAGTAGTTGCAACTATCACTTCACCTGAACCATCTGTGAGTGGGTATTTGAGATGATATAGTTTGCCTATATGATCTTCATGTTCTACCTCTATGTCTGAGAGTGCTCCATCATGCGTACACCAGTTGATCATATAGTTACCACGAACGATATGCCCTTTGTCATACATCTGCTTAAATGAGTGCCTCACAGCATTGGCAAGACCCTCATCCATAGTAAATCTTTCACGACTCCAAGCAGGTGAGACTCCAAGCTTTCTCATCTGATTAGTCATAGCAGAGCCAGAGTTTTGCTTCTGATCCCATGCACGCTCTAGAAATGCCT
>DAOUPF010000344.1 GCA_030626265.1 Sulfurovum sp. | reverse complement strand
ACCACCAGATCCTAGCGTAACAGAGGTGTAAAATATCTTCATGATAAAGGCATACCAAGGTATATCTTGTGTGTGACTTCCCTCAAACAGCATTGTTTGAGTGATAGTATCAAGTCCTAGACCAAAAAACTTATCTCCAACAATAAATGATAATGCTACCAATAAAGATCCTGCTAAAAATGCCTTTTTATATGGGGTGATAGGTATCTTCTCAACTACTTTTTCTGTCTGTTTGAGTGTAGTTACGATGAGATAAGCAACAAGACCAAAAAAGATACCACCGACTACCACTTTGAAGATAAGTACAATATCTATAAAATAGTGCTGAAAATAGCTTATCTCATAGTATGTATATGTTGCACCTAGATACTGGGCTGTAAAAAATGCTGTAAATCCAGCTACGATAGAGGGTAACAGTAAATCATACATAATAGTACCTACTATCAACACTTCCACACCAAATATTGCACCTGCAATTGGTGTACCAAAAACAGTTGCAAAACCTGCACTGATACCGCAAACAACAAGCTTCTTTCTATCTCGCTTGGAAAATCTAAGAAGATCTGATATGGCTGAGGCTGTACCAGCACCTATCTGTGCTCCTGGACCCTCTTTACCAGCTGAACCACCAGTAAATAGAGTTACCACAGTTGCTAGTAGTTTGACTGGTATTACGGCTATATTTATCTGGCCATCTTTTTTGTGTATGGCCTCTATGACCTTCTCTGTGCCATGCCCCTTGGCATCAGGAGCAAAAGTACGAGTAAGCCAAACGCTCAGCATCAGTCCAAAAGGTAAAAGATAATAAAACGGAAAAGGTAAAAGGTCTCTACTGTTCTCTGAATAATGAAGTAAATTTAGAAATAGAGTAACAATACCACCAATTAAAATACCTATAAGACCAGACAATAATGTCCATTTAGTAACACTAGCTATAATGGATGATTGTTCTACGATTCTTTTTTGCATGTGCAGTCTTTTGGTTAGTAAGTTAACCTGATTATATCACTCCAAAGATGATAGGAGTATGAATTTTCTTTTTCTTTTTCTCTGTTAGTCTTTGTTTGCATATATATAGTCAAATTTCGATATAATCTTTTTAATAAAAGATTAGGAAATAGAGATGAATATAGAATCATTGGATAAAGCATTTGTACTCTCTTCATATGGAAGAAATACTACTAGTTTTGTCAAAGGAAAAGGTTCAAAACTTTATGATGACACTGGCAAAGAATATATAGATTTTGCCAGCGGTATAGGTGTGAGTAGTGTTGGGCATGGCAATGAAGTATTGGTAGATGCCATATGCAATCAAGCAAAGAAGCTCATACATACATCAAATCTACAAGTTATAGAGCCACAAGCTAGACTAGCTGAGAGAATAGTAGGACTCAGCGGTTATGATATGCGTTGCTTTTTTGGAAACTCTGGAGCAGAAGCAAATGAGGCAGCTATAAAAATCGCTAGAAAGTATGGTAAAGTATCATTTGACAATGGAGAGTTTGATAAAAAGAGATATAAAGTCATAACTCTAGAGCACTCTTTTCATGGACGAACTATCACCACAGTCAAAGCAACAGGGCAAGATGATTTTCATAGCCCTAACTTTTCTCCATATCCAGATGGGTTTTCTCATGTAGGCACTATAGATGATGTTTATGGACATATAGATGATGAGACAGTAGCAGTACTTATAGAGCTAGTTCAAGGTGAGGGTGGAGTACAACCATTTGAGAGAGAAGAGATACAAAAACTAGCCCTAGCTATGAAAGAGCAAGGCATTTTACTCATGGTAGATGAAGTTCAAACTGGAGTCTATCGTACGGGTGAATTTTTAGCTTCAAACCTATATGATATAGAGCCAGATGTTATCACTCTAGCCAAAGGTTTGGCAGGTGGTGTACCTATAGGCGTTGCCACGACCAATCTCAAGGATATATTTGAGCCAGGTGATCATGGTAGTACATTTGGTGGCAATTTCTTAAGTACTAGTGCAGGCTTGGCAGTGCTTGAGGTACTAGAAGAAGAGAAATCATCTGGAGCATTAGATGAAAAGGTTAACCTTTTTGCTGAAAATTTAGATAGAATTGCTACAAACTATCCTAATCTGTTTTCACAGAATGTTGGTCTAGGGTTGATGCTAGGACTGCGTGCGGTGGATAGTAAGATACAGCAAACTGTTATGTCTAATGCATTTGAAGAGGGGCTTATAGTTCTAAAGGCTGGTCGTAATACAGTTAGGTTTTTGCCACCACTAACAATCACAAAAGAAGAAATTATAGAAGGGTTTAATCGTTTT
>DAOUPF010000351.1 GCA_030626265.1 Sulfurovum sp. | reverse complement strand
GTAATTCATATTCATATTCATTTAGTACCAATGCATAGCCATAATTAGCCTGAGAGATATGTTCAATATCTCCAGCTTGCCCTGTATATGTCGCATCAAACCAGTACTTTTTATTGTCATGAATAACCTGGATGATCATATGATTAAATGCCTTAGTATTTGGACCGTGCTCTGCTAGTATCTCTCCATCATTTGTTGAGACGAGTACAGGATAACTCTCTACTCCTAAGCCATTTAGTATAGTTTTTAGTATAACCACTTTGTTTTTACAATCTGCAAAACGCATTTGAAGTGATTTATTGGGGTTTATAGGAATAATGCCTCCCAAGTTTGAGCCATCTGCAAAGTAGCGTATTTGCTCTTGGACATAAAAAAGAGCATGAGCTATCTGCTTACTTTTTTTATCACTATGAGCTTTACACTCTTCAATGAGCTTTAATAGCTCTTCATCAGCATGATATATATCACTATATATCTCTCTAGCCCAGTCATTGACCTCTTTCCATTTAGTAGTATTTGAAAAGAGTATACGACTCCATGGATCATACCATTTTGGTGCATCATCAGGAACTTTCAAAGCTTTAAGATTTTTTGTAGATAGTTCATAGCTTATATGGGTGTCGTGTATCTCTTTTTTGAGTTGTTCTTCTTGATTGAAGTATCGTATATCTAAGGATGTATGATTTTTATCGTCAAATGTTGCATAGATGTGTGATTGATAAATATCTGCAGGGGCATTAATGTATTCAAAGTTACCAAAAAAGTTTTTAAAAGCTGGATTTTTGCCTTTTCGACTATAGCTATAATCAAACAAATCATCTGTTCTTATATCGTAAAATATAATAGAAAGTGTTTGCCTCTCATCATATACAAGTTTATTTAATTCTTCTTCTCTTTGTAAGATATTTATTTTTGCATCATTTAGTTTGTCTATCCATTTGCCTTCTCTAAGGACTTTGAAGTGATGCAATATAATCTCTTCATAAGAAGGGTCAAATGTAATATTTAGATTTGAGTAAAACTCTACATCTTCAATATCAGATAAGTTTCTTCCGATATGGATATAGCTAACTACCTCTTCTTCAAAATAGCCTATTTGATAATCATTAAGTATTTGGTGTACATAGGAATCTTCATTTTGATAGTTTGAAAAAAGTTCTTGTGTGTCAGTTTTTTTTATCCAAAAAGGAGCTTTTTGAGTAGAAAAATAGTTATCCATAGTAGTACCTTAAAATCATTTTATAATCACAAGAGCAATATAAGTCTCTAGAAGAGTAACTTATATTACTCCTCCATTCTTTCTCCGCGTTTTCTAGCTTGGATGTCTAGTGGTACTCCCTCTAGGTCAAAGGCAGATCTAAATGCATTGGCTAGGTAGCGTCTGTAGCTAAAGTGTAGGAAGTTTGGTTTGTTTACTATGAGGGCTATTTTTGGTGGTTTTGACTCGTATTGGGTGGCGAACTTGATCTTGACTACTGCGCCATTGTGTGATGGAACATGGTGTCTGATGATGGCTTTTTGTAGGGCTGCATTTAGTTTGCTTGTTGGTATGCGTTGGGCGTAGCGTTGGTAGACTGCGACTACTTCATCTAGTATGCGTGACACTCTCTGACCTGTTTTTGCAGAAATTGTAAGCACTGGAGCAAAATGTAAAAATTTTAGTTCATCTCTTACTTCGTCTACAGCTTGTTCATATGTCTTTTCTCCCCTGATATCCCACTTGTTTAGGACAATGATGGTTCCGAGTTTGAACTTCTCTGTGATACCAGCTATACGCTCATCTAGCTCCATGATACCATCTACACTGTCTATGACAAGTAGTGCGATATCAGCTTCTTTTAGCATATCTTCTGTCCGTCCTAGAGCGTGCCTCTCTATGCCCACTATCTTGCCTCTGCGTCGTATACCAGCTGTATCTACAAATGTTATCTTGTGGTCATCATACATGATAGTCTCATCTATAGGGTCGATGGTAGTACCTGCTACATCAGAGACTACTGAACGCTCTTCACCCAGTAGGGCATTTAGTAGGGAGCTTTTACCTGTGTTCACTCGTCCGATGATGGCAACTTTTAGCTCTTTGTCTATCTCTTTTGGAGCTATGTCATCCTGCTCTAAGAACTCATCTAATGAGATATCTTCATCCTCATCGGTATCACCGTCTACTTCTACTACTTCAGGTATATTTGGCTCTATATACTGCTCTAGCCACTCATAAAAGT
>DAOUPF010000237.1 GCA_030626265.1 Sulfurovum sp. | reverse complement strand
TTGAACGATGGAGTATATAATTCATTATGAACAAATGTCGGGGAGGGGACACCCCGACCTACAAATACCATCTGCTTAACCCTCGTTACATCCTCTCCTGAGGTGGAATGAATAGAGAATTTAGATTGATATTATTGTTTATATTGCCTATGGGCTACACCTCAGGAGAGGTGTAACCAGAGAAACTTCTGGGTACTCCCCTCTGGCATATCAGGGTGATATATGTGTGAGAGCTTTAGATATCTCCTTCTCACATCTTCTTGGCTTCTCAAAGAGAGTAATCCCAAAGTCTCTACTGCATCTTGGAATTCATTTAGGGTTACGGTGTGCATTTTATCTTTATCACAAGCAAGTAAATTAACTATTGACTTTAAGCTTTTTAATAATATTCAATAACACTTGAATATCATTAATAGCCTGACTATTATTATACTCAATATCCATAGATGATAATGCCTCTAAAGTATCTACAGCAATCATATTATCATTTGCTAACTCTTTTGAATATTCAGCTACCTGATGATAGTCATATTCTATTTCAGAAAGAACCCTCTCTTTCCTTTTTTTTGGTAAATTCACCCATAAAGAAATAAGGCTATTTAAATGCCATCTTTTATGTATTACATTTATAGTATTATCTTCTTCACTATTTTTAAACAGCATAATAACTGGCCTTCCCATGATGCACTACCAACGCTGTAGTACTCTGCTCTGGGTTTATCTGAAAGGTCTCACTAAGCTCTATCCCAAACTCTTCTGGTTTTAGCACATCAAATAGCTCACGGCTATCCTCCAAGTCTGGGCAGGCTGGGTAACCAAATGAGTATCTGGCTCCTTGGTAGCGTCGCATTCGTACATCACGCAGGGTGGCTCCCTCGTCATCTGCTAGTATATCCAAATCCATTCTTATCTGCTTGTGAGCTACCTCTGCTAGGGCTTCGGCTAGCTCTACAGAGAAGCCATGTACCATGTTGTACTCTAGGTATTTGCCTGCATCATATAGCTCTTTTTCATACTCTGAAAATCTTGCTCCTGCACTCACACAAGTAAGAGCTATGATGTCATGCCTATCATGCCTAAAAAAGTCACTCAATGCTCGGTGAGGTTTTCTGCCCTGTCTTGGGAAAGTGAACTTAGTCATCTCTCTGCCTGCCACCTCATCAAATAGCTCTCGTGAAGCATTGGCATCTACATTCCACCCCTCACTCTCATCAAATATAATCAAATCTTGGTCATTACTTCTACATGGATAGTAACCGTAAATGATAGTAGGGTCAAACAGGTCCTCATCTATAAACTGCTGTTTGAGTCGCTCATAAGCTGGATATACTGTATCATCTAGGAGTTTTTGATACTCACCCTTGTCCATGCCTTTGCTCTTGTATCCCCAGTGCATCTTGATGATGCTCTTTTGGTTGACCCACTCAAATATCATGTTCAAATCTAAGTCATCTCTCTGGAGTACTCGCCTTCCCCAAAATGGTGGAGTAGGGATAGTGTTGTCACGGTCTGGCATCTTGATCTGTTCAAAAGGAGGTATGTTGACCTCTTTTTTGATGATAGTCTCTCGCTCTACCATATCGCCTGCAAGTCTCTGCTCTAAGCCTACGCTATTGTCCTCATTGTACTTCTCTATCCTACCCATTGCTATCACACCATCAAAGGCATCTCTACAGTAAAATATAGGCCCTTTATAGATAGGTCGGCAGAAATCATCTACAAAGCTACGAGTCAGAGCCGCACCACCTAGTAGCACTGGTATATCTATACCCATCTCAGCCATAGTCTCTAGGTTATCTTTCATCACAGCAGTTGACTTGACCAGCAGTCCACTCATGCCTATGGCTTGTATATAATTCTCTTTCATGGTCTCGAGATAAGTCTCTAGCTGTACTTTTATCCCTACATTTATGACTTTGAAGCCATTGTTGGAGAGGATGATGTCTACTAAGTTTTTACCTACATCATGCACATCACCTTTGACTGTGCCTATGACTAGTGTGGTATCAGTCTCTTTCTCCTGTTTTGTGAGGTATGGATTGAGATAATCAACTGTAGTCTTCATAGTCTCTGCTGATTGTAGAACAAATGGTAGTTGCATCTGCCCGGAACCAAACAGCTCACCTACTACTTTCATAGCATCTATGAGTATCTCATTGACGATTCTATCAGGCTCTATACTCTGACGTGCCTCCTCTACTAGAGGTATCATCCTATCTTTGTCGCCATCCATGAGGAGTTTGGCTATCTTCTCCTCATAGCTCATAGCTTCATACTCCTCATCAGAGCTATCATCATCTATGCTAACATCGGAAAAATGTTCTATGAACTTGAATAGTGAATTGTCATCAGGAGAGAATAGTAACTCCTCACAGATAGCTCTATCTTCATCGGACATCTTGGCTAGTGGGACTATATGTTTGACATTGATGATGACTGTAGTCAGCCCTGCCTCTAGACAGTGGTGCAGAAATACTGAGTTCAAAAATCGTCTAGCATTGATAGCCAGTCCAAATGAGATATTGGAAAGCCCAAGTGTAGAACCCACCTCTGGGTGTCGCTTGTGTAGCTCTCGTATCGCTTCTAGTGTCTGTATGGCAGCATCTCTATACTCTAGGTCACCAGAGCCTACAGTAAATGTCAGCATATCAAAGATGAGATTTCTAGGATCTATGCCATGTATATTTACAGCCATCTCATACATTCGTTCTGCTTGGGCTACTTTGTCATCTTTGGTCTTTGCCATTCCTACCTCATCGATAGTCAAGCAGACTAGAGCAGTACCATACTTTTTGGCTAATTTGCAAATCTCATGAAACTTCTCTTCACCATCTTCTAGGTTGACAGAGTTAATGATAGGCTTACCACCTATACACTTGAGCCCCTCTTCCATAGTATTTACTCTCGTAGCATCAGGCATGAGTGGTAGAGGAATTTTTTGGTTGTATAGCTCCATGATAGCTCTCATATCCACAGCACCATCACGCCCTGCAAACTCTACATTGACATCGAGACAGTGAGCCCCATCTCGTACTTGTGCTTGACCTACAGTGAGAGTTCCTTCATAATCACTAGCTATAATCAGCTCTCTAAATGCCTTGGATCCTGTGGAGTTGGAACGCTCTCCTATAAGTAGTGGTGCTGGTTCTTGAAAAAGTTCTGTGGTATTAAAGAGTGAAGCTATACTAGGCTCAATAGACCCTGTAGGCTTTTTAGGTTTTTTATTTACCACTGCCTTTTTAAGAGCATTAATATGTTGAGGAGTTGTACCACAACATCCACCTAAGAAGCT
>DAOUPF010000319.1 GCA_030626265.1 Sulfurovum sp. | reverse complement strand
TATACAAATAGCTAAGGAAGCAGAGAAAATGGCTAAGGTAGAGGCTAGAGAGGCTAAGATTAAAGAGACTACACTAGCTAAGAAAGAGAAGCAGTTTGGTAAAATAGAGGATGCTAAGAGTGGTATAGATGACTCTAAAGAGGTAGCAGAGTTTAAGAAAGAGAAGACTAGACTAGTTAAAGAGAGCGAAACAGAGTCTAAACGTCTGTTTGATGAAGCTGAGAAGGCTGGTATTGAAGAGACTAAGAAGCGTGAAGCTGTAGTCAAGGCTAAAGAGGCTCTTGGTACTAAAGAGGCTAAGTCTAAATCTGACTTCATTACTCGTATGGGTAGAGAGGGTAAGAAAGGGCAGAAGGCTGGAGATAAGAAGAGAGCAAAAAAGGTAGCTAAAGAGCGTAAGGATAAGCTAGATATACTAAAGGCTAAAGCTGATGAGCCAGCACCTATTATGTCTGTAGAGACTGTAACTAAACATAAGAAGGTGGTAGAGGCTAAAGAGTCAGAGAGTCCAGCTGTTATTAGAAAGACACACGCCAAGGAGAATACACCACCAGCTGGTGATGCTGATGGCTTTAGAGAGGCTGGAGAGAAGCAGATTAAGTCAGAGAGTAGGAATAAGAAGGTACTGGATAAACATAAGGCTGAGGGTAAAGAAGAAGAGCTGATGGAGAGGGTAACCAGTAAGCCTAAGTACACTATGAAAGATAGAGATGACCTACGGCTAGTTGTAGTTCATCCTAATGCTACTAAAGCTGATAAAGACGAGGCTCGTAGACGGCTTAGAGACTTAGGTCTTAAAGAGGTTGGGTTGGATAAAGTCTATAAAGAGGCTAGAGGGGATAAGAAGAGTTACTCACCTAGTAAGCTCTTTATAGATAATAAAGATAAAATACCTTATAAAGATGTAGAAGCATACTATACGGTTAACCCTAGTGAGACTACAGCTGATACTAGTGGTATACCTGTTAATGTTAAGAAGGCTTACGGACTAGCTGAAGAGATACCAGCATCCAAGAGAGCATTAGCAGGAGGTATTACAAACAAGAGAAAACGAAAAGGTGATGCTGTTAAGGTTATAGATAGGTTTAAAGATGTATTACCTAAAGAACTACAGAAGGAGTTTGACGATATAGACCCTAGTGATATAGGTAAATGGCTCTCACCTAAAATAACTGATGAGCAGGCTATAAAGCTATGGGATGGTCTAAAGCTACCTTACCCAATAAAAAGGAAGTTAAAACTATGATTAAATTGATATTTATGGTTACTATTGTTGTGTTGTTGATGGGGTGTACTGATGCACCTTTGATAACAATTAATATAGATAAGTCTAATGTTAAATTAAACCAAGATGTAAAGGATAGCAAATGAAGTACCTATTAATACTAGCCATGTTTATGGTGGGATGTACTCAACAAATAGCACCAGAGGTCGATACAACAATTAAGAAGTATGTACCTAACACATCTAAAGAGAAGCTGATTATGGTATTCCATACAGCTTCAATGGATGATATAGATAAGTTTTATGAGGGTCTACAGTACGCATACTACTTTGATATGAAAACTAAAATGAATGAGGATATGTACTTAGCTACTGTCTTAACAGAAGTAGGAAGTAACCTAGTGGGTGTGAGAGAGAATTTAAACTATTCTTGTGAAGCCCTGCCTAGTATCTTTTCCTACTATAGAGAACATGGAGGATACAATACAGATGGAAGATGCAGTGGTCACGATGCTAACCAGTATGTCATTGGAAGTAAAGTTTATAGTAATAGGCTTGGCAATGGTGACGTTGCTAGTGGTGACGGATACACTTATAGGGGTGGTGGTTATGCACAAACCACAGGTAAGTACAATTACTCTGTTATTACAGATGATATTAATCATAGGGTTGGTAGCAATTTTACTCCTGCTGCTTTTGCTAACAATATTACTAACACTTACATCGCTAACTTGGGTGGTCTAGGCTACTGGTTACAAGTAGGTGCTGGTGTATGCACAACCATGGACTGTGTAACTGATAAATGGAACTACTATACTGACTCCAGAGAAGAACGCAATGCCAACTATAACTGGATAAAGGAAATGTGATGCTAATAGCAGATTTAATTGGAATAGCGATAGCTATGGTCATTCTATTTGGATTTCTGACTATAGTAGATCATATGAAAAATGGCTAAAAAGAAAAAATGGAAACTAGTCACTTGTAAAAATCCCAAGTGTAGACAACCAAGGTATATGATCGAGAAAGGTGTCTTTGAAAGATACTGCTCTCCTAGATGTAGAATAGAACATAAAAAGGATATAGATAATGGGTGATTTAGAATGTGGAGTATCTACGGGTACTCAATTAGTTGCACAGGTTAACGATAATACTAATGGGCAGGCTTCAAATGATACAGAGTTAGCAGACCATGAGGCACGACTAGTAGTAGTAGAGGATAAGGTTACTGCGGTTGAGCCTCCTATAGATAAACTACAGCTGTCTGTGATAGCTAGT
>DAOUPF010000242.1 GCA_030626265.1 Sulfurovum sp. | reverse complement strand
ATACAGTTCTATCCAGTGATCTATCTGCCCAAAGAGCATTGCATAAGGGAGCATTTTTTCTATATAGTGGGGATCATTCTTTAGTCTTCTTCGTATCTCATCCTCTTTGACAGTTTTTATAAACTGCTCTAGACCTTTGAGATAATGTACCATCTCTTTGCCTTTTGCTGTAAAGTTTCCTATGTTCTTGAAGACATCTACAGCAAGGATAATAATCAAAGCCACTACAGCTATAGGACTTGTCACTATATCTAAGGTCTCTACACTGTTTTCTACCCAAAAAGGCAGATGTTTTACTGCCATCCCTGCAAGAACTCCTATCAATGTGATATAAAGCTTTTTTCTAAAAGAGATATGAAAAAATGATGAGATAACTCCTGGCAAGAAAGCTATAGCTGTAAAAGGTAATAAAAAATCATTATCATAATAGAAAGAGAAATACTCGTTCATAACATAGGCGGTAGATAGCAACAAAGGTAATACAATAGCCAGTAAAACAAAAAATAGTTTATCTCGTAATATTTTTAAATCTTTTATGCTATATCCATACTCTTTTGCCCAATCGTAGAGTGAATAGTTTATACTTGTAACTCTCTTATGGATATCTCTACGATGCTTTATACTCTCATTTTTGAATTTAAATTCATCACTCACAGCAAAAAGCCCATCCAAAAATTCTGACTGGTCATATGTCAAATATTCGTAATCTTTAGTTGTTTTTTTCAGTACTGTCTGCCCCTCTTTCTCTACTATAGTCAAGTTTCCCAGATAAGCAAGCTCTAAAATAGCAGCTGAAAAATCACTCATATTGGCAAACTTATCCAGCAGTACACCTGATTGTAAAACAGATAAACCTTTGGGTGGTTCATACCTAATGACAATACTTTTATCTACTGTTCTAAACCCTAGAGTTTCTCTCTTTATCCATAGTACAATCGAGAGTAATACAAAGGCTAACCAATAAAAAAGTGAGATTTTATATCGCTGGTCTCTTAGAGATTTTTTGACTACCTCTTCTCTAAGTCTATATGCTTGATACTCTAGCTCTTTTTTAGCTCTTAGCTCTTTGACTTTCTTGATATTTTCTGCCCCATTTTGTGCTAGAAATCCCCTAGGAAATTCTACTTTTAGAGAAAACCCTTCATAAGCTCTGAGCATAGGGGACTCTACTGTGAGATGATATTTATCTACCCACTTGTTTCTATGTTTGAGTGTAGGAATCAAGACTTTTACACTGTCTCTACCAAGGAATGGAGGGAAAAATAGATTGACTTTGGTATAGAGTATAGGTACATTCCAGCCACTGCCTATAACACTCCAATGCAACATATCTGTCTCTTCTCTAAGCTGTGAGGAGAGTATACCATTTTTGCAACGGTACTTTATAGTATAAATATGCCTGCCACCTATATAGGCATACTCATCCCCTATCTTTAGATTTATGTAGTCTCCTACTGTGTTATTGCTATAGCGATGTTTTTCCCATTTTACCTCTTTGCCATCTATCAAGACCTCAAAGTCATCCAAGCCTATATCAAACTGCATATCCAAAAATGTGACTTCTGTAGGAATATCTCTATAGATACCATGCTTTTCATGAGTACCATTAAAATCATACAAAATACTCTCTGTCACTACAAACTCTCCACTAGACTCTAGAGTGATATTGACTTCAAAGTTTCGTATGTTCTCCGCAAATATAGTACTGATAAGTATCAGCAAAAAAGCAAAAACTCTATATATTTTTTTCATTTTACACCCTCATCAAAGGGACGGAATATCTCCTCAGATATTAGTCTAAGTTTATTATTCTCTACTGTGTATATAGCGTGAGACAGCTCTAAGCAACATCCGACTTTTACATGATTTGATATACACTTTTTTGGTATATCTATACTAACCATGCCATTGGCTGTATGTGTAAGCTGACTCAACTCCTTATGACACATGAACTCTCCATTACTATATAGATATATACTGATACAGTCATCGCATAATGCAAAGTCTCTCTCCATCAAAATTATAATCTTTATAATAGCTCAACTTTTGCACATAAATCTCAGTAAATTATCCTACTGAAACAGACTTATTAAACCCCATAAATAGGCACTTTTAGATACAATATGGTTAGCAAAACTACATTATATGGGAGCTTATTTATGGGACTTGACAATCATATCAAATATGCAATAAAAGGGTTATTAAAAAATCTGTAAGCCTCCCAAAAAACTGTACCACTAAAAACAGAATAATTCTGATATAATCTCACCAAATATTTATAAAGGGATACTCATGCCAGCTATTTTTTCTTCACTACTTGCTGCTACAGTTCATTCTCCTTTAATTCCAATTAATGCATGTCACTGTAACTGTTTCTTTAAACTTAAAACAAAAATGGCATTGCTTTTAAACCATTACATCCCTAGATGTCCTTTTTACTGTACGTACTTTGCCTTTAGACGTACGGGCGTACATCCTCCATTTGCAATCCTTTCAAAATAACTAACCAATAACTCACTCTATAAACACATTTAATTTAAATGCTACACTAGAATTCTTTCTATTTTTTAGTGCATCATTTGGATTGTTATATTAAAGGAACAATTATGTCAAAAAATTATGTAGTAGGATTCCCACGTATTGGGGAACAAAGAGAATTAAAAAAAGTATTAGAACTTTTTTGGGCTGGTAAAACAGACTTTAACGAAGTAGAAAAAATTGCATTAGAATTGAAGGGTAGGCATTGGAACTATCAAAAAAATGCAGGCATTGACTTTATCTCATCTAATGACTTTTCTCTCTATGACAATGTACTCGACACTGCTATCATGTTAGGGGCGATACCACAAAGATTTAAAGATTTAGAAAACGAGGCACTTTACTTCTCTATGGCTCGCGGGAACAAAGACGCTGTCGCTATGGAAATGACAAAGTGGTTTAATACCAATTATCATTACATAGTACCAGAGCTTTCTCCCACTGATAACTATGCACTCAATGCTACAAAAGTGCTAAATGAGTATAAAGAAGCAAAAGCACTTGGTATCAAAACCAAGATAAACCTCATAGGTCCTATCACTTTTTTAGGACTTTCAAAAAGAGTTGACAGAGGTGATACATATGAACTTTTTGGGAAGATCATTCCCATTTACAAGGCACTATTGGCTGAAATTGCAAAGCTGGATGACACAGTCACCATACAGATTGATGATCCTATCTTTGTAAAAGGTGTAGAGCCAAAAATACTTAGTCTCATCAAACCATGTT
>DAOUPF010000230.1 GCA_030626265.1 Sulfurovum sp. | reverse complement strand
GTCTTTGATGACTTTCTCAAAAGACTTGATGGTAGTGAAGCTCACTACATCTTCTAGTGTGACAAAAGCCCCTGTATCTATCTTGATCTGGCTGTTTTTGAGTGCATCCATAGAGTCTTTTTGCTCTCTTCTAATCTTTAGCTCTAGTAGGTTCTCCTCATCAAATGATAGAGCCATCTTCCTCTCTAGATAAAAGCTTGATAGTAGTTGACCAATTTTCTGCTCATTTAGCCCTAGCGACTCACCATAGTCATTGACTTTGAGTTTGATCTCATCTATGCCGTAGTTCATACTGTCATTGATAGACACCATGCCTTTGATTTTGCCTAATTTATCTTTTATTAGGTTTGAGTATCGCATGACTTTTTGGTCGTTGTTGGATATGATACCTATCTTTAGGTCTGATTTTATAGGGCCTACTTTTGTCTCTGATATGGCTAGGTCTATGAGATTGAACCTCTCCTTGTAGTTGTTCTCTTTGAGAAGTACTCGAAGTCTCTTGGCAATCTCCACTGACTTCTCTTCTCTCGTTCGACACTCTCTATCATAATAAAAACTTAGAGTTGGAGTGATATACTCGTCTACAAAGTTTTGTGCTTTGAGCTTATCTAGCTCTATAGTGATGATACCTACATAAGGGTATGTCTCAGAATTTCCTGCACTATCTCGCCTCCAACCAGATACAGAGCCTACATGATCTATGAAAAACTCAGATTTTTTAGCATATATGTCTCTCTCTATAGCTTTTAGATACTTGGCCGTCTGCTCTAGGCTAGTATTGGAGTTGGCTTTTAGTACGATATCTATGGTACTAGAGTCAAAGATAGCAAACATTTGGAATTTACTATTTTTGATGCCTATGACGGTGAGTATAGGTACCAATATGACAAAAAGCAAAAGAAAAGTCTTTTTGAACCTCATAGAGATATGAATAGTCCAACTATATGTACGGTTGATTAGTGCCCATGATGTAGTCTTCTGCTCTTTTTTGAGGATATGTGCAGCGTGTATAGGTAGAAATAAAAATGACCCTATCAATGAAGCCAGTATAAGTACCGATACGGCTATAGGTATGAGCTTGATAACCTCTCCCATAGTTCCACTCATCATGAGAGCCGGCAAGGATGCAAACAGAGTAGTAGCAGAAGCGATGGTGACTGGCTTGAACATCTCCTTGGCTCCTAGTATAGCTGCCTCTTTTGGCTCTACGCCATCTTCTATATGTTGTTGTATGTTCTCACTCACTACGATAGCATCATCTACTATGATACCAAGGGCTATCAGTACTCCTATGAGAGATATCATGTTGATAGTATATCCAGAGAAATAGAGATAAGATGCCCCCATGACAAAAGAGGTAGGGATGCCCATAGATATGACTAGTGACATTCTTTTATTGATGAGGAGCATGACTAGCAAGGAAATAAGGATGATACCTAGTAGGATATTTGATACGACGATGTTGAGACGATCTTTTATAGCTTTAGATTTGTCGTTGTGTACTGTATAGGAGATGTCTTGGTTGTTGATTCTACTGCGACTTAGTATCTCTTGTATAGATTTTGATAGAGTTAGGGCATTTCCTACATTGCTCTGCTTGATAGATACATCTATGGCATCTACGGTATCTACAGAAAATATAGTTGTACTATCTTGATGTCTTTTTGATACGGTGGCAATGTCCTTGAAGTATAGAGTTTTGCCAGCTACTCTGATACGACTCTGCATCATAGCCTCTGCATTTTTAGGTCCATTGTCAGTGGAGAGAAAATAAAAGCCCTCTTTGTTATCTTCTAATTTTCCTATAGGATATATGTATGATATTCCAGTTAGTGCTGCTGTGACACTATTTTCATCTAGTCCTAAAGCATGTATCTTTTTGCTATCTAGGCGTATATCATAGTACTTGTCAGAATCTCCAAATATACTTACCTCTGATATATTATTTAGAGAGGTTATTTTGTCTTTTAGTCTATTGGCTGCTTCTATAAGCCCAGCTTGTGAAAGTTTGGTAGATGATAGAGATACTCTCATGAGATCTCTTTTGATCTGTAGAACTCTAACTTGAGGTTCATCCATATCACTTGGAAGGTTTTGTTTGGATATGGTGACGGCATCTTTTATCTTGTCAGCAGTACTGTACTTATCTACTCTCTTCTCTAGCTCAACTATAATGTTGAATCTACCAGAGTTGACGATAGTAGTCATTTTCTCTATACCATCGACATTTTTTATCTCACTCTCTATCTCTCGGACAGCCATTTTATCAAGCATGTCGATAGAGGCTCCAGCATAGTGCCCATCGACTGAGACTATATCTAGATCAAAAGAGGGGAATATCTCTTTGGGAGTTTTGATATAAGCAGCCACACCAGCTACAAAAACCAAAACAAATATAAAGTAGTTTAGTCTACTATTGTTGACAAAGAATCTTAAAATATTTTCAAACATATATGATAGTCCAGTATTAAGTTTAGTGCATATTGTATCAAGGTTATTTTAATGAATATTAATCAATTGGCTTATATGGCAGAATTGCAATATTGTAATCTTCAGGTAGTGAGATAGAAGGCAGACACTTCCACTGTTTTGACATTCTCTGCTCTAGAGAATTTGATATGATTTGTAATTTTTCATCTGCTTCATGAAGAGATATATTGTCTACTTTTATAAAAATCTGTATCTTCTCTTTTTCTCTACCTTGGTATATATGATAATCAGTGATTTGTGAAGTAGCAAAGAGGTGTTTGGCTAGGTGTGAAAAGCGTTGTTGTTCATCGCCTTTGTACTCTATGACTAGATAGTTTGTATGGTTGTCTTTTAGTAGAGGAGTAGCTATGGTATATTGTTTATCTAGGTGCTGCTTTAGTAGTAGTGGAGTGAGTGGTTCATTTATCTGTTCGAACTTTGCATAAAATGTACGATTGTTAAATGTTATTTTTTCAACAATCGTATCTCTTTTGATATAGTAATACTCATCAAAAAGTTCTAAATCAAAGACTTTTATCTTGGAACCCTAATAGATAGGCTTATCATATATGACAAAGTCTTGAGCCAAAACTTTCATCTCGTCTTTTATCTGTGTGTGTAGTTCTGTGTCATTGACATTATCAAGTACATCAGCTATCTTGTTAGCTATGATTTCAAACTCTGCCTCTTTCATACCTCTGCTAGTCAGTGCTGGTGAACCTATACGGATACCAGAAGTTACAAATGGGCTTCTAGTCTCTCCAGGAACTGTATTTTTGTTTACTGTGATTCCTGCATTTCCTAGAGCTGCGTCAGCGTCTTTGCCTGAGAACTCTTTGTCTAGGAATGATACTAGTACTAGGTGATTATCAGTACCACCAGATACGACATCATATCCACG